>JBGSLE010000398.1:0-5270 GCA_041740875.1 Pontiella sp.
ACGCTGACGCTGGCGCAGGTGGCGGGCGTGAAGGAGCTGGTGGCTTGTTCGCCGGCCAATGCCAAGGGCAAGCTGAACCCCTACATCCTCTATGCGCTCGATCTGGCCGGGGCGACGGAAATCTACAAGATCGGCGGCGTACACGCGATCGGCGCGATGGCCTACGGCACGAAGTCGATCGCCAAGGTGCGCAAGATTGTCGGCCCGGGCGGGCCGTATGTGACGGCGGCCAAGCGGCAGGTCTATGGCGACGTGGCGCTCGACATGGTGGCGGGTCCGAGCGAAATCGCCGTGTTGTGCGATACCTCGGCCAAACCGGCCTGCGTGGCCGCCGACCTGCTCTCGCAGGCGGAGCACGGAACGGGATCGGAAAAATCGCTGTTGGTCGCCACGTCACAAAAGATGGCCGAGGCGGTGCGCGCCGAGGTGCTCAAGCAAGCGGCCATGCTTTCGCGGGCCGGGCAAATCGCCAAGGTCCTCGAAAAGGGGATGCTGCTGGTGGTGGTGAAAAACCTCGCCGAAGGGATGAAGCTGTGCAACCTCTTCGCCCCCGAACACATGGAGCTGATCGTCAAGAATCCTGAAAAGTGGGCTGGCCAGGTGGTCAACGCGGGCGCGCTCTTCATTGGCGAATGGACCCCGGAGTCGGTCGGCGATTTTGCCGCCGGGCCGAGCCACGTGCTGCCGACGGGCGGGACGGCGGCCTATTTTTCCGGTTTGACGGTCGAGGATTTCCGCCGCCGCGTCAGCCTGATCCAATTCACGAAAGAGGATCTGCTGGAAACCCTGCCGGTGGTCGAGGCCTTCGGGCGCGTCGAAACGCTCGACGGCCACGCCCGCTCCGCGACCATCCGGTTTGAATGAACGGGGACCGGCCGACGGCGTCAAAGGCTTGAGCATGCACGCAAACTGTGCAATACGATGTGTGTGCAGGAGGTTGGGATGACTAAAAACATTACCTTGCGGATGGACGAGCAGTTGCTCAAGGATGTGAAACACATTGCCGTTGAGAAGGATATGTCGGTATCTGCGTGGATTGTGCAGGTGGTGGAAAGGGCGGCCAAGAACAGTATGCGATACCACGAAGCCAAGGCTTTCATTATGAAGGCTATGGAGGAGGCTCCTGACTACGGTGGGCAAACGTTCACGCGGGATGAACTTCATGAACGTTGATGTTTTTATTGATACGAACATTCTTGTGTATTCATTTGATCGGCACGATCCCGTAAAGCATGACAAGGCCAAGCGACGGTTGCACGATCTGTGGGAAAACCAAGTACCTGTTGCCCTCAGTGTCCAAGTTCTGCAGGAGTTCTATGTGTCCATGGTTCGGAAGGGTGGTGCGCCGGCCCTCTACCGTGAAGTGGTGGAACATTACATGTGTCGGGAGATCGTGGAAAACACATGTGAAGTTATGCGACGAGCGATGGACGTTCATCAGAGATATGGAACCTCCTTTTATGACGCCAATATCATTGCGGCTGCGCAGGTGTCCGGAGCGAAGGAGCTTTGGACCGAAGATTTAAATTCAGGACAGGATTATGGCGGCGTGGTGGCCGTGAACCCATTGATTTGAGGAAGCTATGAGCAATTTGATTCGAAAGACGGTGCAGGCGATGGCGGGCTACGTCCCGGGCGAGCAACCCAAGGGCGAGGGGATCGTCAAGCTGAACACCAATGAAAACCCCTACCTGCCGTCGCCCGATGTGCAGGATATTTTGTCGATGGTCGATATTGCGGTGCTGTCGCGCTATCCGGATCCGGTCTGCACGGAGCTACGCAAGGTGATCGCGGAACTGCACGGCTGCGCCATCGAAAACGTCTTCGTGGGCAACGGGTCGGACGAGGTGCTGGCGCTCTGCATCCGGGCCTTCGTCGAGCGCGAGGGATCGGTGGGCTATTTCCACCCGTCGTATTCGCTCTATCCCGTTTTGGCGGAGATCGAGGCGGTGGAACAGCGGCCGGTGGAGCTGGACGCGGCGTTTGGCTGGAGCATGCCGGAGGAGTATTCCGCTTCGCTCTTTTTCCTGACGAACCCGAACGCTCCGACGAGCAGGGGCTACGGCCAGCAAACGATCGCGGATTTTGTGCGGCGGTTTTCCGGGGTGGTGCTGATCGATGAAGCCTACGCCGATTTTGCCAAGGAAAACTGCATGGATCTGGCGCTTTCGCACGAAAACGTGCTGGTGGCGCGGACGCTGTCGAAATCCTATTCGCTCGCGGGCATCCGCCTGGGCTATTGCGTCGGCAATGCCGCGTTGATCGGGGCGATGTTCAAGATCAAGGATTCGTACAACATCGACTACCTGACGCAGGAGGTCGCCCGGGTGGCCATCCTCGACCAGCAGACGATGCGCGCCAACGTCGAGGCGATCGTCGAAACGCGGCGGATGGTGGCGGAAAAGCTTGCCGAGCTGGGTTTTGCAGTGACCGAGTCGCAGACCAACTTCCTCTGGGTCAAGTCGCTGGGCATTTCGGCGAAGGCATTGTTCGAGGGGCTGCGCCGCAAGAAAATCATCGTCCGCTACTTTGGCAACGACGAGCGCACCAAGGACCACTTGCGCGTAACGATCGGCACCGCGCCGGAAATGTTCAAGTTCCTTGACGCGGTCGAAAAAATCCTCGGCGGCGAGGGCGAATGATGGGCGCCGCCTGTCCGAACAAGGCCGAAAACCTCGCGCATTGCACCTGCACCTATCCGTGCGACAAGCGCGGGCTCTGCTGCGAGTGCGTCGCGTACCACCGCGCCAAGGGGCAGATTCCCGGCTGCTTTTTTTCCACCGAAGGCGAGGCCACCTGGGATCGTTCGGTTCGCCAGCTCTGCCGGGATCGCGGCGCCTGCTGACCGGCTTGCTTGACTGGAGCCGCGGTTCGGGCATAATGCGGCGTTTAATTCGACGGACTTAAAGATGATCAAGGTTTCAGGCCTAACCAAAAAATACCCCGCGCGCTTGGCGGTCGACAACGTCTCCTTCGAGGTCGGGCGCGGCGAGATCGTCGGCTTCCTTGGGCCCAACGGGGCGGGCAAGACGACCACGATGCGCATGCTGACGGGGTACCTGCCGATGAACGCGGGCAAGATCGAGGTGGCGGGTTTCGATGTTTCGAAGGATCCGCGCGAGGTGCGCCGCCGTATCGGCTACCTGCCCGAAAGCTGCCCGCTCTACCCGGAAATGCGCGTCGACGAATACCTGCTCTTCCGCGCCGAACTCAAGGGCGTCAAGCTGGCGGCGCGCCGGGCCAAGGTCAACGAGGTAAAAGAGCGGTGCGGTCTGACGGATGTCGGCAAGCGCATCATCGGCCAGCTTTCCAAGGGCTACCGCCAGCGCGTGGGGCTGGCCGACAGCCTCGTACACGATCCCGACCTGCTGATCCTAGACGAACCGACCGTCGGGCTCGATCCCTTCCAGATCCGCCAGGTGCGCGAGCTGATCACGCAGTTGGCCGAAAAACACACCATCCTGCTTTCGACGCACATCCTCCAGGAGGTCGAGGCCATCTGCGAGCGCATCCTGATCATCAGCGACGGCAAGATCGTGGCGTCCGACACCGAGGAAAACCTGCACCGCAAGCTGCACGCCTGCTCCATCATCGAGATGGAGGTCCAGGCGGGCAAGGAAGAGGCGATCGAAAAGGTCGGCCGGCTTAGCGGGATCGATGTGCGCAACGCCAGCGAACTGGCGGATGGCTGGCTGTGGCTGGAGGTTGAGGCCGATTCGGCCGCGATGCGCGTGGATTTGTTCAATCTTGCGGTGACGGAAGGGTGGACGTTGCGCGAGCTTTCCGAGCAGCAGCATTCGCTGGAGGACACGTTTGTGCAGATTACCCGGGCAAAGGGGGTGCGGCCGTGAGCGTGTTCTGGAGCCTGTTCAAGAAAGAGGTGCGCGCCTGCTTCTATTCGCCCACGGCCTATGTGGTCATGTTTTTCTTCTGGGCGTTGACGGGCGGGAATTTCGTCTGGTTGCTCGGCCAGCTGGCCGACGGCGATTCGCTGACGGTGGCGACGCAGCTGATGTTCGGCGGCCCGTTGCTGACCTTCGCGCTGCCGGTGGTGGTTCCCCTGATCACGATGCGGCTCTTTGCCGAGGAGCGGAAGCTGGGAACCCTGGAGGCGTTGCTGACGACCCAGGTCCGCGTGCCCGAGCTGGTGCTCTCCAAGTTTTTCGGGGCGATGGTGTTCTACGCGGTGCTTTGGCTGCCCGTGCTCGCCTATGCGCTCATCCAGCGCCAGCTCTGCCCGGCCGAAGGGGTGGCGTTTCCCGATTTCGGCGCGTTGCGGGCCGGCGCGCTGGGCGTGCTGCTGGTGGGAGGGCTCTATGTGGCCGTCGGTTTGTTCATGTCGAGCCTGACGTCGAACCAGATCGTGGCGGCCATCGCGGGTTTCGCGGTGCTTTTCGGGGCGTCGCTGAGCCTGGCGCTGCTGGCCTACACGGCGCCCACCCCGGGGATGCGGGTGGTGGGGCAGTATTTTTCCTCGTTCGCCCACATGATGGATTTTTCGCGCGGGGTGGTGGATGGCCGGATCGTGGTGCTCTATCTCAGCCACGCGGCGTGGTTCCTGTTCGCCGCGGTCAAGGTGGTCGAATCCAAGCGCGCGTAGCGCATTTCCAAGGCGTTTATGAAGAGGATTTTAAGCAACCTGAATTCGCTGGTGTCGGTGCTCCTGGCCCTGGTTGTCGTGCAGATGGTCTGTTACATCGCGCTGCGCAACCCGGTGCGGGCCAACTGGAGCGGCAGCGCCTACTATGCCCTGTCCGAAAAAACCCTGGGCTTGCTGGATAACCTCGACCGGCCGGTCGAGGTTTATGTGCTCTTCCAGGAGGAGCACGAGCTTTACCACGACATTGAAAACCTGCTGGAGGAATACCAGTACCATTCGCGCCAGATCCGCATCGAGTGGGTCGATCCGGTCCGCGACCCCGCCCGGGCGGAAAACCTGGCCAGCAAATACGGGCTGACCGAGGCCCAGGTGGTGGTGTTCGACATCGACGGAAAAAGCCGGAAAGTGGGCCAGACCGATCTTGCGGACTACGCCATGCCCAAGGGGCGCAAAGAGCCGGTCATGACGGCGTTCAAGGGCGAGCAGGCCATCTCGAGCGCCATCCAGGGGCTTATGCAGGAAGAGGTTCCGGTGGTCTATTTCCTCGTCGGGCACGGCGAGCGCCGGGTGAACGATTTCGATCCGGCCTCGGGGTATTCGAGGATCGGGACCCAGCTGGTGCGCGACAACCTGGAAATCAAGGAGCTGATGCTCGGCGGCAAGCAGCGCG
>JBGSLE010000399.1:0-8358 GCA_041740875.1 Pontiella sp.
GCGGCCAAGAACCTGCGGCCGACGCGGCCAGCCTGGTCGGCAAGCTGTTGCCGCCGCAAAACGGCAAGGTGCGCTGGCCCCGGATGGAGCTGGCGGGTTTCGGTCGGGGGGCCGACGGCACAGGCGGATTCGCCATCATCAACGGCAAGCAAATCCTCGTGGGAGAGAGCTTCGGGAAGGTCGCGCTGGTGGATATCAATCCCCAGGGCGCGGTAGTCGAGTACATGGGCGAACGCCAGACGCTCGTCGTGGACGTCCCCCTGGACTAGGTCTTCGTGACCAGCGCGCGCAAGCGGCCAAGCGCCTTGTCGTAGTCTTCCGGAGCAACCAGGAACGTGTGGCAACGGTGGCCCGCCGCTTCCTCGACTTTTTCCAGCAGCACCTTGTTAAACGGGTTGAGTACGCCCACGAGCAAATCGTTTCCAAAAAACGCGAAGGGTAACGCACCGTCATGGGCGGGAATGTCCATCGGCAAAACGGCTGACACCGGCTCGGCCAGTTCGAAATTCGCCAGCGAAAGGCACGGCACGCCCGACCGGGTGGAAAGATGGTTCATGATGCGGTTCATCTGGGTGAAGCCCCGGTCGCTGAGGACATGCAGCACGCTGACGGGCACATCCAGGTTTTTCGAGGAGACCTCGGTGAGGTCGTGCAATACGCTGGAGTACTCCTCCTGCGAAAGCTGGTTCTCCTCGTAAAGCCGCCACGCCAGCGACAGCTCTTCCGAGATGTCGGCATCGCGCGCCTTCATTTTGGCGGCCAAAGACGATGGCGCCACCGGGGATGGTTTCGGCATTGCGGCAGTGGCTTTCGCAAGGGTGCGGAGCCGAGCGATCTGGGCCGCCACCTCAGACGGGTAATCGCCTTCAAAGCTGGCCAATTCGGCTTGGACAAACGACTTTATTTCCGCCCCGCCGGCCTCGGTGGCCACATCGACCAGCCGGTTTAAATACTCAAACGCCCGGGGGCGCACCCCGCCTTGGCAATAGGCATGGTAAAGGGCCCGCAAGGTATCCGCATCCTGGGGCATGACCTCGATGATCTGCTCCAGCATCGCAATGCTATCCGCCAAACTGCCAGAAATCCGTTGGTTGGGCTCGCCCATGTGCATCTCCTGAATATAGTTTCCCGTTTGAAAGCAAAATCCAGGCCACATCAAGCCGGCATCCGGAAAAGAAGGCGGCGCCCCCCGCCTTCCTGAAGCTTAGGCATGGATTTTGCTTTTATCGGAGCGCGATTGCCAAGGAGCAGCGGTAAAAACGATGACGACTTCCAATAAAAGCCTAATGGATTGCCTGCGGCAGATCCGCCCCATCGATGCGGGCGTTTTCGACGAAGCCGAAAAGGAATCGGCCATGACGCAGGTGCCGCTCGAACAGCTCTTGATCCAGCAAGGGGTGGTGTCGGACACGGACATGGCCCTGGCCGTGGCCGACTACCTTGACCTCCGTCCGATTTCGCTGGCCGGCTTCATCCCGGCACCTGGACTCTTCGACCTGCTGCCCAAGGAAAAATGGAAGGAACTCCATGCGCTGCCCATCTGCCAGCTGGGATCGCGCCTGACCGTCGCCATGGCCGACCCCTTCGACCTCGCCGCCCGCGATAGCATCGGCGCGGCCACGCAGCTGGAGCTGGTTCCCCTCGTCGCCTTGGCCAAAGAAATTGCCGCCGTGATTTCCGCCATCGTGGACCAGCCCGCCCAAGCCCTGGAGGATATTTTCAAGGACATGGCCGAAGAAGGGGAGGTGGAGGTCGGTTCGGCTGGCCTCGACGACGGCAGTCTCGATGCATCGGCCGACAATGCCGGGGAGGCGCCGGTCATCCGCATTGTCAATTCGATCCTGATCGAGGCCTTGCGCAAGCACGCGTCGGACATCCACGTCGAGCCGATGGAGCGGCACGTCCGGTTGCGCAACCGTATCGACGGCATCCTCTACGAGTCGCCCAGCCCGCCGAAGAACCTCCAGAACGCGATCGTTTCGCGCCTCAAGATCATGGCGCAGCTCGACATTGCCGAACGGCGCATCCCGCAGGACGGCCGCTTCAAGATCAAGGCGCTGGGCAAGGAAGTCGACGTGCGCGTCAGCATCCTGCCGACCGTGCATGGCGAAAAGGTGGTCATGCGCATACTCGACAAATCGGCGCTGGCCCCCAGCCTCGGCGTGCTTGGGCTCGACCAGTTGGCGCTCGACAACTTCACCTACGCCCTGGCCCAGCCCTACGGCATGATTCTCGTTACCGGCCCCACCGGCAGCGGCAAAACAACCACGCTCTACTCCGCCCTGCAGGAACTCAACGTCACGGGCACCAACATCATCACCACCGAAAACCCGGTCGAATACCAGCTCGATGGCGTCAACCAGGTGCAGATCAACCCGGCCGTGGGGCTGACCTTCGCCGCCGCCCTGCGCTCCATCCTCCGCCAAGACCCCGACGTGGTCATGGTCGGGGAAATCCGCGACGGCGAAACCGCCACGATCGCGGTGGAGGCCGCCTTGACCGGCCACATGGTGCTGAGCACGCTGCATACAAACGACGCTGCCGGGGCGATCGCCCGCCTGACCGACATGGGGATCGAGCCCTTCATGCTCGCCTCGTCGATCTTGCTGACCCAGGCGCAGCGCCTGTTCCGCAAGCTGTGCCCGGTTTGCAAGAAGGAGATCGACATCCCGCACGAAATCCTCCGGAAAAACCGCATCGACCCCGCCAGGCTCGAAGGGGGGCGATTCTACCAGAAGGCCGGTTGCCCGAAATGCAACGGGATCGGCTACAAGGGCCGCGGCGCCCTGATGGAGATCCTGCTGATCAACGAGCAGATCCGCCGCACCATCCTGAGCAACCCCGAAGCCGACGCGATCGCCAAGATCGCCATCGAGAACGGCATGCGCACCCTGTACGACGCCGGTCTCGAGCGCATCCGCGACGGCGTCACGTCCATCGAAGAAATCATGCGCGTAACCAGCTCACACTAAACGAGGTAGGAAATGGCCAAGACAAAAGTAAAGGCGAAGGGCGCGTTGCCGGTCGTCCGCGGAGCCCGCAAAATACGGATGAAGGAGTTGTCGATCTTCACCCGGCAGGTGTCGGCCATGCTCTCGGCCGGCATGCCGTTGGTCCAGACGCTGGCCGCAATGGAGGAACAGACCGACAACAAGAATTTTAAACCGATCATCTCCGGCATCCGCAAGCGGGTGGAAGGCGGCGCGATGTATTCCGAGTCGCTGGCCTTCTATCCGAGCATTTTCGACGAACTCTACCTGAGCATGATGCGCGCCGGCGAAGTGGGCGGCATCCTGCCCGACACCTGCTCCCGCGTGGCCATGTTCCTCGAAGCCAGCAACCGGCTGCGTTCCAAGGTGAAATCCTCCATGATGTACCCGAGCGTCGTCATGGTCGTGGCCATCGGCATTTCAACCGCGTTGATCATGTTCGTGGTGCCGGTTTTTGCGGAAATGTTTTCCGACTTCGGGGGAGAGCTGCCCGGCCTGACGCAAGCGTTGCTCGATTTCAGCAACCTGCTGACTGGCTATTGGTACATTGCCCTAGCCCTCATCGCCGCGCTGGTCTATGGCTTCAAGCGCTACAAGAAGACCGACCGGGGCGAATACGCGATAGACAAATTCAAGCTGCAATTTCCCTTGATCGGACAACTGGCCACCAAGGTGGCCATCAGCCGCTTCGCCTCGACCTTTTCCCAGCTCCTGCACAGCGGGGTCCAGATCATGGAATCGCTGGAAATCGTCGGGTTGGCCACCGGCAACCGCGTGATTGGCGACTCCCTGATTGCCGCCCGGAAAACCGTGGAGGCGGGCCAACCGCTCTCCAGCGCGCTGGAACCGAACAAGTTCTATCCGCGCATGCTGGTCCACATGCTCTCCGCTGGCGAGAAAACCGGCCAGGTGGAGGAGATGATGGACAAGGTGGCCGAATTCTACGACAACGAGGTGGAAGCGCAGCTCGCGGGACTCACCTCCATGATCGAACCGCTGCTCATGGTCTTCATTGGCGGCATCATCGGCACCATTGTCGTCGCCATGTTCCTGCCGATCTTCAAGATGACCGAAGTGGTGCAGTAATCAGGATCCCGCAAGGAACCCGTCCATGACCGCAAAGCGCATACCCACATCCTGGCCGGAGCTGACCGCGATCCTTTTGGCGCGGCTCGGGTTCCTCTGGTTGCTGGTGTTCGTTTCGCTGCTCATGCCCAACGACGGGGTCTCGTTCCACGCCTTCATGGGCATCGCGTTCATCGTGACCATTCCCTACTCGCTCTGGTTGCGGAGCAAGCTGCGCACCGCGCAGTTTGCGCCGCTCCAGTTCCTCGTCGACCTGGCCCTGGTCACTGGCCTGGTCTATTTTACCGGGGGCGTACGAAGCGACCTGACCCTGCTCTATCCGCTGGTGATCCTTTCGGCCGGCATCGTCGGAACCCCGAAGCAGGCGGTGCAAATCACCACCCTGGGCATGGTGGCCTACCTGCTCCTCGCCACGCTGCTTTCGCAAGGCCTGCTGACGGCCTACCTGCCCGCCGACAACCAGCCTTCCCCCCGCGCGGCCACAACCGGCCTGTTCCTCCGCATGTTCACCTTCGCCCTGTTTGGCGCCGTCAGTGTCTACATCGCCAAGCGTTGCACCTACATCGACGCCCGGGAACGAGACACCGCCACCACCCTTTCCACCGTGTTCTACGGGATGCCCGCTCCCCTGTTGATGCTCGATCCCGACGGCCGAATCCTGATGGCCAACGATGCGGCTTGCGCAACGCTGCAAACGACCGAGGATGCCTTGGCGCGGGAATCCTTCGCCAGCCTCTGCGCCCAAGGCCGGCATCCGATTCCCGAATCATTCGGCCCCGCGTCCCATCTCCGGCGGCCCGACGATCCCCCGCTCCCGGTAGCCTACCGTAAAGCGGACATCCGCCTGCCCGGCAGTGCGTGGCCCGGCTCGGTTGGACGGAAAAACGACGTTCTTGCCTCAACCCTCCTCTCCTTTTCCGACATTTCCCGACCCTTGGAGCTCCAACGCCAACTGGAAAAGGTGGAGCGCATCACCGCAGCCACTCGCATCGCCGGGGAAATGGCCCATGAAATCCGCACCCCCCTCACGGCGCTTTCGGCTTCCATCCAGTTGCTCCGGCACTATGAAGAACGGGCCAGCGCCGCCGATTGGCTCCCCAACAGCCCGCGCCGCCGCGACCGCAGGGAATTGTTCGACCACATCGAAGACGCCTCCCGCCAAATGGATGCCGTCGTGCAGAATTTCGTGAGCTTCGCGGAGTTCTCCCCGCGCGAGCTTCTATCGATCATTAAGCTTGACTCAACCTCCGAAAAACAGGGTTATATCGGCCATCCAAGCGCGATAAAGAGAGGTTGCAAGAATGGCCAAGATCCTGATAGCGGACGACGATCCAACGATCCTTAGTTTGCTCAACAAAATACTGCTGTCGAAGGGGTACGAAGTCCAACTGGCCGAAAACGGCAACGTGGCGGAAAAGATCCTTAAAAGCGGCAGCTTCGACCTGCTCATCTCCGACATCAAGATGGAGCCGGTCGACGGCATGCAGCTGCTCAAGAAGACCCGCATGTTCCGGCCGCACGTCGGCGTCATCATGCTCACCGCCTACGCGACCGTCGCCACGGCCGTCGAAGCCATGAAGGAAGGCGCGTTCGACTACATCCCCAAGCCCTTCAAGATCGACGAGCTGCTCGAAACCGTCAAACGGGCGCTCGACTACCAGAAATCGATGTCCGAGCAGATCGGAGCCGGTTCCCACATCGAAGCCAAGAAATACTTCGGCAACATCGTCGCCGAGAGCGAGCAAATGATCAATGTGTGCGAAATGATCAAGCGCGTCGCCCCGACCAAGACCACCATCATGATCACCGGCGAAAGCGGAACCGGCAAAGAACTGGTGGCCGAGGCGATCCATAGCTACAGCGCCCGCTCACAAGGCCCATTCCTGCCCGTCAACTGCGCCGCCCTCCCAGAAAGCCTGATCGAATCCGAACTCTTCGGGCACGTCCGCGGCGCCTTCACCGGGGCCAGCGTAAACAAAGAAGGGCTTTTCGAGGCCGCAAAAGGCGGCACGCTCTTCCTCGACGAAATCAACTCCATCCCCCACAGCCTGCAATCCAAGCTGTTGCGCGCCATCCAGAACAAGAAGATCCGTAAGGTCGGCGGCACCGAGGAGTTCGATGTGGACGTGCGCATCCTGGCCGCCTCCAACCGCAACCTCGAAAACATGGTGAAGGACGGCACGTTCCGCGAAGACCTCTTCTACCGCCTCAGCGTCATCGCCATCGAGATTCCACCGCTCAAGCAGCGCCCCGAAGACATCCTCCCGCTCGCCCAGCATTTCATCGCCCTGGAAGTCGATGGTTGGGAATTCCCCACCATGGACAACGCCGTGCTTTCCATCCTGCAAAACTACAGCTGGCCCGGAAACGTCCGCGAACTCCAGAACGTCATCCAGCATTGCCTCACCTTCCTGCGCGACGGAAAAATCACCAAGGAGACCCTCCCCTCCAAGCTCATCGTCTCCTACGAGGAAAACCCTGGCGCGCAAACCGCCGCCTTCACCGGCGAATTCGAAAAGGGGAAATCGCTCAAGGCGTTCCTGCGCGCCAAGGAGAAGGAATACCTCAAGAACGTCATCGACACCATGGGTGGCGACAAGGTCGCCGCCGCCAAGGAGCTCGACATCAGCCTCGCCACCCTTTACCGCAAGCTGCCCGAAGGCGAAGAACCGCAGTAGCAGCTCGGGGAGCCGGGAGCGAAGGGTAGGGAGGTTGCAGACTAGCCCCAACAAAAAAACCACCCTTCGTTTGCTTCGTTTCCTCTTTGTAAATCTGGAGCGGGACGTTTGAAGAAACCGCAACCCAAACGTCGGTAGCACTGTGTCGCATGACCGCGCGGTGCTATTCCCGTTCCGCCGGTTCGTCGAGGGTATGGGGCGGAATGAATCGAGCCAGCCTCGTCAAGCTCCGCGTTCCCCGCGCCTCCGCGTGAAACGCCGCTATGCTACGTACTGTACGGCGAAGCGCGCCGCGTTCCCCGCGCCTCCGCGTGAGACGATGCAAACGCATGATTGCGCCTAATGGATCCGGATGAACCTCGCGCGGAGACGCGGAGACCACGGAGCATGATGTATTCAAGACGCCACGGAGCTGATATATGCCCCAGCAATGGCAACCAATATCAGGACACGACATTCAGCCCGAAACCACAGCCCATTCTTTCTTCGCGTCGTTGCGGTCAATACCCTCCCGACCGCGACGCTCCCGGTTTTCGAGCACGAGGACGAGCACGAGCAAGGAAGATCAAGGAAGGGCACGAGCATGAAAAACGGCGATCCAGTTCCACCCGTTCTTCTCAAAACTGCACGATCCGGATTTGAATTATGACCGGATGGTAATTTTTATTGCCGCTGCCCTAATCACCGGGATGCCCCGCGAAAGCGCCGAGGAGGCTGACCCGCTGGATTTCCACACCACCGTCGTCCTCTTTGTCTGTTTTAATAACTATTTTATCACCACCCAGACACGAAGCGCACCACGTTGCACGAACCATTGGCTATGCTTTTCTTGGGTTTCTTGGGGTCCTTTGTGTCGTCGTGTCGATTGGCTTGCCGACGCGAAGTCGCGTCCCTCGTGCCCATGCGGTCGCGGGACGGCATTGGGCAAAAATGGCCTATTCCCGCTTGCCAACCCTCCCCCACGGCTCCAATGTCACCCCCGTAGCCGGCGGGTTTGACAAAACACACGGGCTGTTTTTGGCACGGTAATAGCTTAACAATCTCCGTCTGTTGGCACCAGAGGCGAGCTCGGGCAGGCGAAGCACCAAAAATCAGAAACAAAAAAATACAATGGAGATAAAATGAACAAGAAGATGAAGAAACAAGGTTTCACCCTGGTAGAAATCATGATCGTCGTGGCCATCATCGGCCTGCTTGCCGCCATCGGCATTCCTTCGTTCGCGAAGGCTCGTGAAAATACCATCAAGAAAAATGCGATCAATAACGCCCGCATCGTACTTGCCGCTGCAGAACAATATGCCATGGAAAATGCAGTGACTGGCACCAACGCAGTGACTTCTGCTCAATACCTGCCCTACGTTAAAGGCGGGCAGGCGGGTCTTGCCGTTGGTGTCAACACAGCCACACTTCCATCCATTATTCCTAGCGCGGATCTGGCGCCTTCTGCATTAGCTACGAACATGTACACTACTATTACTTGGTAACACATATATAGTAGTTTATCTTACTCAGGCCCTGCCAGTTTGGCAGGGCCTTTTTTTTACCGATGGTTGTCGACGGTGGGCGGGGTGGTGTTGCCGGAGGCTTGGAGGGCGAGGGCGACG
>JBGSLE010000400.1:0-2505 GCA_041740875.1 Pontiella sp.
CGCGTCCGCTGGCTGAACGGCCACTTTGTGGCCGTGGGCGAAAACGGGGCCCTCTACACGAGCCCCAACGGCACGAACTGGACGCTGCGCGCCAGCGGCACGACGCGCTGGCTCACCGACGCCGTGTTTTTGGACGGAACCTGGTTCGTCACCGGATACCAAGGCACCTTGCTCGCCAGCACGGACTTGGCCGGGTGGACGCCGCTGCCGCTGCCCACCATCAAATCGCTCTTTTCCGCCACGGCGCATGACGGGCAGTTGGCGGTCGTCGGCGTGGAAGGGGTGATCCTGCGCAACCAGGTCGTTCCCGCATCATCGCCGGTACTCCTGCTGGATTACCATCAAAGCACGTTTGTGGATACCAATGCGCTGGCCAGCACGTATGAAATTTTCCTCTTCGGCGGGCTGCCGGACCAGTTTTTCGAGTTCCAGTCCGGCACCAACCTGATTGCCGATGCGTGGGAAACCCGCGGGGAGCTGGAGTTGTACGATGCATCCGGCACCCTCTACGCCATCCGCACCCGCGACGCTACCAACACGCCGCCGGCGGAGTTCTACCGGACGCAGCTGGCGCCTTAGCCGGCGGTCCGTCCGATTGTGACGATTCCGGTGCAGGCGGTGTACGAACCAAGGAAGCGGAACATCCATGGGAAAGGACGATACGATGAAGACGAGAACATTGCTGGCGGCGGTGGTTTGCTCAATGGCGGCGGGCTGGTTGATGCAACCGGTGCTCGCCGGGTGGGACAAGGGGGACGGCCAGGCGGCCTTGGATCCGGCGGAAACCGCCGACTTGCTGTTCATGCGCGAAGAGGAAAAACTTGCGCACGATGTCTACGTCACCCTCCATGCCGAATGGGGCGTGCGCGCGTTCGACAACATTTCCCGATCCGAGCAGTCGCACACCGATGCCGTGCTGGGCTTGCTGCAAAAGTATGGCGTGGCCAATCCGGCCCTCGGGTTCGGCGAATTCGCCGATGCCGGATTGCAGGAACTCTTCGACACCCTGGTGGCCTCCGGACTCGTCTCGAAACTGGATGCCCTGATGGTCGGCGCACTGATCGAGGAGGTTGATCTGGAGGACATCGTCGCCGCCATGGAACGCACCGCCAAGACGGACATCCTGACGGTCTACGGCAACCTGCTGGCCGGTTCGGAAAACCACCTCAACGCCTTTGTCCGCAACATCGAAGCGATCACGGGCGCGCCCTACGTCGCGCAACACCTGCCGCAGGAAAAGGTCGACGGAATCCTCGGCCGCTAAAAACGTCCGGTTCAACGCAGGACAGCTTCCAGCCACTGGGTTTCCAGTGGCTGGATTCGTTTTGGGGCCGCTGGCGCACGGCCCAAGGCGGCCAAAAATTTGCTCCGGTCAGGGAAATCTGGGGCATGGGGTGCATGTATTGGAATTGGCTTTGGCAACGGGGGATGAAACACAGGGTGAACAATCATCATGTATTTTCGCCGGTTCGCAGTCGCATCCGTCTAAAACATAGCAATTTACAACGAATCATTGCGTGATAGCATACCGGGCTTCAAAAGGAGTGGATCCATGAAAAAAGCCGCTTGGTTGCTGATGCTGGTGCCCTTGACGCTGAACGCGGCGGAGTGGCAGGTGATCGGTGGAAACGATTTGGGGATGCATTGCATGGACGGCACCGATTTTTCGGTCTTCTCGATCCTGCCGCCCTACAACACGTTCCATGCGCAGGTCATCCACAACGGGGAGCTGGTGACGGCCACGAACGGCCTCCACGTCACCTACGAGGCGATCGCCGATCCGGACGGCTCGATCAACACGACCTCGGCGGGCAAGATCAATTTCTGGGAACACATGGCCGGCATGTATGGAGTGCAGCTCCCCGTCGATGCCGGACTGGCTGGGTTCGGCATGCCGGGCGCGGCCAACACGCCGCAGCACATGGAATTCACCGGCGCCTTCAACTGGTTCTCCGGCGAGGGGATTCCGATCAGCCCGTTCGACGACGCGGGCCGGGTGAACTATTACCCCATGATGAAAATCGCGGTGCGCAACGACAGCGGAACCCTCTTGGCATCGACCCGCATCGTGCTGCCGGTTTCGGATGAAATGACCTGCTCTGCCTGCCACCAGTCCGGCAGTGGAAACGCCGCCAAGCCGCAACCCGGATGGCGCTGGCATCCCGACGCCGACAAGGATGTAAAACTCAATATCCTCCGCCTGCACGATGAAAAGCAGGCGGGGAACCCGGCCTATTTCCTGGCGCTGGCCAACCAGGGGTTCAACACCAACGGGCTCTACCAAACCGTCGTGGCCGACCACACCGCCATCCTCTGCGCGCGCTGCCACCATTCCAACGCCCTCCCGGTCGCGGCTGATCCCAACGTGGCGACGACCATGACCCAGGCGATGCACGCGCACCACGGCGCGGTCATCGATCCCGCCAACGGCCTGGCGCTCAACGATTCGCTCAACCGCGACTCCTGCTACCGGTGCCATCCCGGCTCCTCGACCCGCTGCCTTCG
>JBGSLE010000401.1:0-4038 GCA_041740875.1 Pontiella sp.
CCCACGCTGCCGCCGCGCGTCCGCGACCTGCCCGGCGAGGTGGAGACCGGCTACGAGGAAAACGCCGCCATCGCGGAGGCGCAGCGCTGCTACCGCTGCCACTACAAATTCGAGATCGACCAGGACAAGTGCATCCGCTGCGACTGGTGCCTCAAGGCCAAGCCCCGTCCCGAATGCATCCTCATGCTCAAGGAGCTGCGGCACGACGGCGAAGGGCGCGTTGTCGGCTGGGATCTGGCCGAAACCACCCGCGAGATGAACCTGGTCTGGATCAACCAGGATGAATGCATCCGCTGCGGCGCCTGCCTCCAGGCCTGCCCCGTCGATGCCATCAGCCTGCAAAAGGTTTCGCTTTGCAACAGCCGCGTATCCGGACAGGATGCAGGACATGCGTAGCACGAAAGGACGACTATGAAGAAGCCCCCCGTCGTTTTAATTGCCCGCGAGCGCCCGCACGCCGGCAAGACCGTCACCAGCCTCGGCATCATCTCCGCGATCAGCAAGCACATCGACCCGCAGGATATCGGCTACTTCAAGCCGGTCGGGCAGGAGATGACGACGCTGCCCAACGGGGAGCGGATCGACAAGGACGTGCGCATCGTCAAGGAGTTCACCGGGCTGGAGATGCCGGACCTGGGGATGCTCTCGCCGGTGCGCATCGTCTCGGGCGTCACGCGCGACTACATCTCCGGAGGGAACCAGCGGGAAATCACCGGACAATTCGAAGCCGTCATCCAGAAAACGATGGACTCGCTGGCACACAAGAAACTGATCATCGCCGAAGGCACCGGCCACCCCGGCGTCGGCTCCTGCGTCGGGCTTTCGAATGCGCGGGTGGCCAACCTGCTCGGCGCGCGGATCATCTACCTCGTCGGCGGCGGCATCGGCCGGACGCTCGACGAGCTGGAGGTCGACCTCTCCTACTTTTCGCACAAGCAGAGCCGCATCGCGGGCGTGCTCTTCAACAAGGTGCTGCCCGACAAGGTGGAGATGATGAAGGAGGTGCTGACCGAGCCGGCGCTCGACCACGTCTTCCCCGAATGGGATCCGCCGCTGAACATTTTCGGCTACATGCCGCAGGTCAAATACCTCAACAATCCCTCGATGCACCTGATCAGCCGCAGCTTCAAGGAACACCGCGCCATCAAGGGCGGCCGCTGCGCCGAGGCTTGGCACATCCCCTGCCGCAAGGTGAAGATCATCTCCCAGGACTATGAATTCTTCGACCCCGCCATCCTCCGCCCGCGCGATATCGCCGTCATCGGCGCCGGTTCGCACCGCCGCGTCCAGCGCATCGTCGACTACAACGCCTCCCTGCCCGGCGAAAAGCTCGGCGGCATCATCCTCACCTGCGCCAACGACGACTCGCCCGACGCCGAGACCATCGCGCTGCTCGCCAACAGCTGCCTGCCCGCCATCGCCGTGCAGAAGGATACCGCCGATACCGACATGACGCTCTACAACAGCTTCACCAACACCAAGCTCCAGCTCTACGACAAAATGAAGCACCGGCTCATCGTCGACCTCTTCGCCGAACACTTTGACGCCGAACGATTCATCAAGGCCTTCGGGCTGTAAACCCATCGGAAAGGAACCGGAATGAAACAGATCAACTGGGGCATCATCGGGTGCGGCGGCATTGCGCACCTCTTTGCGAAAAGCCTGCGGGCGCTGGGAAAGGGAACCTTGCAAGCCGGGGCGTCGCGCACGCCGGGACGCGCGGCGGAGTTCGCGGAACTGCACGGCATGGCAAGGGCCTACACCGACTACGAAACCCTCGCCGCCGACCCCGCGGTCGATGCCGTCTACATCGCCACCACCCACAACTTCCATTACGAAAACATCAAGCTTTGCCTCGAACACGGAAAGCATGTGCTCTGCGAAAAGCCGTTCACGGTAAATGCCGCGCAAACCCGGGAGCTGATCGGCCTGGCGCGTGAAAAGCGTCTTTTCATGATGGAAGCCGTCTGGACGCGCTTCCTGCCTGGCATCCGCAAGTTGCAGGAGCTGCTGGCTGCGGGCACCATCGGCGAGGTGCGGACGGTGAAGGCCGATTTTTCGATCTACCGCGAGTTCGATCCCAATGGCCGCCTCTGGGACAAGCAGCTGGCCGGCGGGGCGCTGCTGGATCTGGGCATCTACCCCATCACCTTCGCCGACATCGTCTTTGGCGAACAGCCCAAGCGCATCCAGAGTTCGGCGGTGATCGGCGAAACCGGCGTGGACGACCGCTCGTTCTACCTCTTTGATTACGAGGGCGGGCGGCGGGCGCAACTCTCCGCGTCGTTCACGCACCACGCCCCGACCGAAGGGATCGTCTGCGGCACCACAGGCTATATCCGCCTTCCGTGGTTCCTCGGCGCGAAGGAGCTACATATCCACCGGCCGGACGAAAAGGATCCGGAAATCCTCACATTCCCGTACGGCGAAGGGGAAAACTTCACCTTCGAAATCGACGAAGCCATGGCGTGCATCGTGGCCGGCAAGCTGGAAAGCGCCATCCACCCGCTGGCCGAAACCCTCGCCACCATGCAGACCATGGACGCCCTGCGCGCGCAGTGGGGGCTGAAGTACGACGGGGAATGAGGTTAGCCCTGGATCGTGGAAGCGCCACCCCCGCGAGGGAAGCGCCTCGCCGGACGGCGGCCACTACTTCCTGAACAGGCGCTTCGCGGCCAGGAGCCCGATGCCGAAGAGGGAGATGAAGCCCAGCACCGCCGGTTCCGGGATGGCGGCGGGATTCGCCGTTCCGTAAATGTCCTTGAAGTACACGTCGCCGGCGGCGGCGCTGTTTCCTACGTCGCCGTCAAGGGAGCTGCCCGCCAGCTGCGAAGAACCGAGGATGACGCGAAACGGCTCGTTGGTGGAGGCGATGCCGGTGTTGGCGGAGAAAACGGCCCACGGCATGGCGAGGTCGAGGAAGTAGTCCGCGTCGCGGTCGAAGGTCGTGCCGTCGTCGGTGGCGGTTCCCGAATAGTTGAGGTACTCGGACGTGGTGTCTGTCCAGGCCACGGTGCCGAAGGTGACGCCGTTGCGGTTGGTGCCGGACGCCACGCCGAACGTAAGGGTGCGGCTAGCCCCTTGCTTGGGAACGGCCAATTGCATGGCCCACTCGACCGAATCGTCGCCATCGGTTTCGAACAGGATTTGGTAGGCGCCGGAATCGTTGCGCTTGTTGGTGTTCAGGCGCAGGCGGATGAAGAGGTGGTCTTCGGTTTCGCCCGGAGCGGAGGCGACGGAGCGGTAGAGCAGGTAGCCAGCGGCATAGGTGCTGTCGCCGACATAGTCGAGGTAGAGGTGGCCGTTGTTGCCGGTGTCCTGGGGAACATCGCCGTACAAAACGCCCGATGAAGCGTAGAGCGGATTGGCCTGCCATTGGGCCCAGCTGGGCCAATTGACGACGTCGCCCTGCACTTGGATGCCGGAAAGCGCCGCCGCCAGCGCCACTGCCATGATGGATGGTTTTTTCACACCTTTTCTTCGAATAAAAACTGCGCAAAACATATCGTTTTCCGTGCCCTTCGCTGAGAAACCTTCCAAAAAAGGCCTTTTCGCTTCCCAATCCGCTTTCCAGCCTTCCGAACCGTTTTCCAACGGAACCATGCATTGCCATATTTTTGCAAAGGTGGGAAAAACAGAGGTTCGTGGACGAGGGACGAGCACGAGCGCGGGGACGAGTTCGCGGGAAGCGGACGAATTTAGACGTTGCCAGGTTGGGCGCTACGCCATTTTGCGTAGCGCCTTCATGGCGGTTTCGCCGAGGGCCAGCGTGTGGCGGCTGTTGCGGAAGGCTAGGGTGTAGTCGGCGGATATGTGCTGGATTTCGCGGAGGTTGACGATGGTGGAGCGGTCAAGCGCGAGGAAGGTTTTTTCGGGGAGCAGCTCCTTCCATTCGCGGATGGGGCGGTTGTGGAGCAGTTCACGGCCGTCCTGGACCAGCACCTTGGTATAGATACGCTCGGCGGCGATCGCCACGATCTGCGCGACCGGCACCACTTGCAGGCCGTTGTGGTCCTTGAAAAACTGGACGTCGTCGGG
>JBGSLE010000402.1:0-3209 GCA_041740875.1 Pontiella sp.
GCGAAGGGGGCGATGCTGGATTGCGCGTTTTGCTGTAATGCATTTAACTCTTGAAATAGACCGGATCAACTGCATTATTTTTCGCATGAATAACCATCCAAAGAAACCACTTCGATTGGCATCTGTTTTTCAAAGCTACGAGCATCCGGTTTATTTCATAACGTTCAACACGCAACTCCGGCGGGCCCTGTTGGACAGGGATGAAGTACACGCGCGTTTTAAACGTTTCGCGGAAAAATCGCCGGAGCGGGGCATTGCCGTGGGGCGTTACGTGATTATGCCGGATCATATTCACTTTTTTATTCGAATATCCCCGGATCTTAAACTCGGGACCACCATACAAATGCTCAAACGTTCGTTGTCGGCATCCATTGAAGAATCACCGCCTCATTGGCAGCCGGGGTTTTTTGATCATCTGCTTCGACATCGTGAAAGTTATTCCGAGAAATGGCAGTATGTATTGCAGAATCCGGTACGGGCAGGGTTGGTGACTGCGCCGGAAGACTGGCCATATCAGGGAGAGATTGGGTCGATTTATTATTAGGATTTCCAGTAACGCCTTCCGACAACGCCTCCTTCGCGTCGCTCAGGAAGTCGTTACTACACCAATACAGGCTCCGTTTCCGGGTGTAGTTTCGCTTCGCCGACCGCAGGGAGGCAAGCGAAGCCGCTGGCTTAGGGGTTTAACCGTCATGCCGTATGCGTTTCCGTTGGAATTGGCTCGCGGCTGGGTCTTCTTCAGTGCAGGTTCCCCCGTTTCCAAAACCAAACCCCCAGAGGATGGACCGACGTGAAAACATTTGAAGATCTCGGCATTGCCGACGGCTATATCAAGGGCTTGGCGGAATTGGGCATCGAAACCCCGACCGACGTCCAGTTGAAAACCATTCCGATGCTGATCGGAAAACGCACCGATTTTATCGGGCAGGCCCAGACCGGCACCGGCAAGACGGCCGCCTTTGGCCTGCCGCTGCTGGCGGGCGTCGATGCGGCGAAACCCCAGATCCAGGCGGTGGTTCTGGCCCCCACGCGCGAACTGGCCAAGCAGGTGCAAAAGCAGCTCTTTCGCTTTACCAAGCATGCCGAGCGCATCTTTTCCGAAGTCGTCTGCGGCGGCGACAAGATCGATCGGCAGATCGAAGCGCTGAAACGGCCCTGCCAGATTCTCGTGGCGACGCCCGGCCGGCTGATGGACCTGCTGCGGAGCAAGGCGGTCGACCTGTCGAAGGTGAGGACCCTGGTGCTCGACGAGGCCGACGAAATGCTCAAGCTGGGTTTCCGGGAGGATATCGAGTCGATTATGAAAACCACCGCCGGATCGCGCCATATCTGGCTTTTTTCGGCTACCATGCCGGCGGGCATCAAAAAGATGATCAGCACGCATCTCGCCTCCGACGCCCCGTTTTTGAAGATCGACAAGAAGCATATCGTCAATCCCAACATCCGCCACCAGTACATCGTCTGCAAGGAGGGTGAAAAGCTGGAGCGCATCGTGGGATTCCTGAAGGATCGCGGCGAACAGCGCGGAATCGTTTTCTGCCGCACCCGCGCCGACTGCGTTGCCTTTGCCAAGGAACTGGAGCCGTACGGATTATCCAGCGTTGCGCTGCATGGCGACCTGATGCAGACGGAGCGCGACAAGATCATGCGGATGTTCAAGAAGGAACGCGCGCGCCTGCTGATCACCACCGACATTGCCGCGCGCGGCATCGATGTCGAGGGTCTCTCCTTTGTGATCCACCATCAGTTGCCCGAAAAGAACGAATACTATACGCATCGCAGCGGTCGCACCGCCCGTGCCGGGAAAACCGGCATTTCGCTCGCCATGGTCCATCCGCTCGACGCCAAGCGCATTGACCGGCTTGAACGGGAACTCGGAATCGTGTTCCACGATGTGGGTTGAGATGCCCATGGACGAACGCGTTGAAATTTATACCGACGGCGCCTGCAAGGGGAATCCCGGCCCCGGCGGCTATGGCGTGGTGCTCGTGGCCGCCGGACGCAGGCGCGAGCTTTCCGGCGGGTTCCGCAAGACCACGAACAACCGGATGGAGCTGCTGGCGTGCATCGAAGGGCTACGTTCCTTGAAACGCCCCTGCACGGTCGTGCTGACCAGCGATTCGAAGTATGTGGTGAATGCCATGGGCAAGGGCTGGGCAAAGAAGTGGCGGTCCAAGGGATGGACGCTGTCGCCGTCGAAACCCGCCAAGAATCCCGACCTCTGGGCGGAATTGCTCGATCTGTGCGAAATGCATGACGTGGAGTTCACCTGGGTGAAGGGGCATAGCGCGCACCCGGAAAACGAGCGTTGCGATCAATTGGCGGTCGCCGCTTGCGGTCAAAAGGATCTTGCGCCCGACCGGGGTTTCGAAGAGCCTGCGCTTCCCGAGGGCGACCTGTTCAGTCTGTAGAAAACGGAGTTTGCGAGATGAAAAAAACCATTCCATTGTCCCACCCGAAAATCACCTATGCCCGCATGGTGGAGGCTTCCAAGAACCAGCTGCGGAAATACGTCAAGCGCGAGCGCCGCAAGCCGTTGCCCGAGGGATCCGATTTTTGGGACTTCGCCTGCAAATTCGGCGACACCGAGGCCGAGGCGGCAACCGTCCACCTGGCGGAAATCGATGGCCGTATCGACGATGCCGAAAAGCGGGGGTTGTTGTCGTTCTATGTGGAGATCATTGCCAAGGCGGCGACTCGTTCCAAAAAGGAAAAGCAGAAGCCTTCCCATGGTTGAAACAGGTTTGGATTTACTTTAATTGGGCCAGCAGGGCCTCGGCCTTGGCGACATCGGAAGGGGTGTCGACGCCGATGCCGAAGTCGCGGGTTTTGACCACCTTCATGCGGCAGCCGAGGTCGAGGGCGCGGAGCTGTTCGAGCTTTTCGAGGTTTTCGAGGGCGCAGACGGGTTCCTTCACCAGTCGGAGCAGGTAGTCGCGGCGGTAGGCGTAGATGCCGATGTGGCGCCAGTAGAGCCCTTCGAGCGCGACCCCGGCCGGTTCGCGGATGTGCGGAATGGTGGAGCGGGAAAAGTAGAGCGCCTGGCCGTGGCGGTTGAAGACCACCTTCACTACCGAGGGTTCCGTGATCTGCCGGAGGTCGTCGATCGGGGTGGCGGCGGTGGCCATGTCCCATTCGCCGGAGGCGATGACCCCGGCGAGTTCGTCGATCAGGGCGGGGTCGATGAGCGGTTCGTCGCCTTGGACAGA
>JBGSLE010000403.1:0-3177 GCA_041740875.1 Pontiella sp.
GCCGGCGAGGGACGCAAGCCCAAGCTGCTGCTGATGGGCGGCGACGCCCGTTTCGCGGCGCGGCTGATAAATGCCGCCTGGGAGGATGCGCCGCTGTGCGAGGTGTCGGTTGCCGACCTTTCCGCCCTGGCCGCCAAGGTGCTCGACCTCGGGACCGAGCAGATCGTCAAGCAGCACCACGTGGCCTACGAAGAGGCGCAGACGCTCGGCCCCGCCTTGCAGATCCATGTCCGCATCGCGGAGGCGTTTCGGCTGAAAACCGTCCAGGTGTGCAATGTCACGTTGCGCGACGGCCTGTTGGCCGAGGCGGTGTCCGGCAACGCATGGACGGACGGGTTTGTCGTCCAGATCCTCAATTCGGTCCGGGAGCTGGGGAAGCGCTACGCCATCGACCAGGCGCATGCGGAGTGCGTGGCGGAAAACGCGCTGGCCATTTTCCGGACGATGAAAAACGAACACCGCCTCGATTCCCGCCACGAGGTGGTGCTCCATGTCGCCGCGCTGCTGCACGACGTGGGCATGTTCATCGGCAACAGCGGCCACCACAAGCATAGCCAATATATCATCGCCAACAGCGACGTGTTCGGGTTGGGGCGGCAGGAGATCCAGTTGGCCGCGATGATTGCGCGCTACCACCGCCACGCCTTGCCGCGTCCGACGCACGCCGACTATGTTGCGCTGAACCGCGAACAGCGCCTGGTGCTCGGCAAGCTGGCGTCCATCCTGCGCGTGGCCGATGCGCTCGACCGCTCCCATACCCAGGCCATCCGCAATTTCAGCATGGTGCTGGAGGATGGCCGGCTGGTCATCGAATCCGGCCGGCCCGGCGAGCATGTTTCGGAAAAACGGGCGCTGGTTGAAAAGGGATCCATGTTCGAGCAAGTCTACGGGCGCACCATCGAGCTGCGCCCCAAAAAGAAACGGAAATAACCATGTCCGACGGAAAAACACCGGCGTTCTTCAACCGCGAGCTGAGCTGGCTCGAATTCAACCAACGCGTGCTGGAGGAGGCCAAGAGTCCGGAAAACCCGCTGCTCGAACGACTAAAGTTCCTGGCCATCACGTCTTCGAACCTCGACGAATTCTTCATGGTGCGCGTCGGCGGCCTGCACATGGCGCGCAAGGCGGGGCGGCGCAAGCAGGATTTCGCGGGGCTTTCGCCCTATGCCCAGCTGCGCGAAATCAACCGCCGTACGCGGGCGATGATGGAAGAGCTGAACGGTTGCTACGCCGACGAGCTCCGGCCCGCGCTCGACCTGGCCGGTGTGCGCCATGCGGCCATCAACGCCCTTTCCAGCGAGCAGGAAGCCGCCGCGTTCGACCTGTTCCGCGACGAGCTCTTCCCCGTCATCACCCCGCTGGCGATCGAGCCCGGCAAGCCCGCCCCGGTCTTCCGGAACCTCGAACTGCATCTCGCGATCCGCTTGCGCAAGGCTGGGGAAGTCGCCGGGGAAGACCTGCTCGCCGTCATGGCGATCGGCCGGTCGGGGCCGCGGCTGGTACCGCTGCCGTGCGAAACCGGCTATGCCTACGTGCGGCGCGAAGAGGTCGTGAAGCGCTATGTCGCCAACTGGTTCCCCGGCTACGACATTCTCGAAACCGCCGCCTTCCGCGTCACCCGCAATGCCGACATGGCGGTCCAGGAGGAGGAGGCGCCCGACCTGATCTCGGGCATGGAGGATGTGCTCGAAGAGCGCAAGAGCGGCGACTGCGTCCGGCTGGAGGTCGAAGAGGGGGCCTCGACCCGCCTGGTTGGCCGGCTGGCGGAACAGATTCCCGGCGCCAAGGAGCACATCTACCGCATCAAGGGCGTACTCAACCTCAAGGATTTCATGGCGCTGGCCTTCCTTGACGGATTCGACGAACTCAAGGTCGAACCCTGGCCGCCGCAACCCGCGCCTGACATTGTCCCCAACGAGCCGATGTTCGACCAGGTCGCCCGCAAGGATCTGCTGCTCTACCATCCCTACCAGTCGTTCGACCCGGTTTTGCGCTTTATCGAAGAGGCCGCCGCCGATCCCGGCACGATGGCGATAAAGATGGTGCTTTACCGCACCAGCTCCGAAAGCCCCATCATCGCCGCCCTCAAGCGCGCCGCGCAAAACCGCGTCAACGTCACGGTGCTGATGGAGCTGAAGGCCCGGTTCGACGAGGCGCGCAACATGGAGTGGGCGCTCGATCTGGAGCAGGACGGGGTGCAGGTCATCTACGGGGTCAAGGGCTACAAGACCCACGCCAAGGTGTGCCTCGTGGTGCGCCGCGAGCCCGTCGGCATCGTCCGCTACTGCCATTTCGGCACCGGCAACTACAACGAATCGACCGCCAAACTCTATGGCGATATCAGCTACCTGACCTGCAACGCCGAACTCGGCGCCGACGCCTCCGCCTTTTTCAACGCACTCTGCGGCTATGCCCAGCCCCGCCGCTTCAACCGCATCGCCATGGCACCGGTCAACCTGCGCGACCGGCTGATGGCGCTCGTCGATTTTGAAATCGACCGCGCCCGCAAGGGCAAGCCGGCCTCCATCATGGTCAAGGTCAACGCGCTGGCCGACGCGCCAATGATCGAAAAGCTCTATGAAGCGTCCGCGGCCGGCGTCAAGATCCGGCTCAACGTGCGCGGAACCTGCTGCCTGCGCCCGGGCGTCGAGGGCATGAGCGAAAACATCGAGGTTGCGAGCATCGTCGACCGCTACCTTGAACACGCCCGCATCCTCTATTTCCACCACGGGGGCAAGCCGCAGGTGTTCATCGCCAGCGCCGACTGGATGCCGCGCAACTTCGACAAGCGCCTGGAGCTGCTGGTGCCGGTGGACGATCCCGCCTGCAAGAAGCGGCTGATCGAAATCCTAGAAACGCATGTTTCCGACACCGAAAGCAGCTGGATCCTCCAGCCCGACGGCCGCTACAACCGCGCCGGACGCATGGGCGAGGGGGGCGTGCGCAGCCAGGAGGCGATGTATGAGCAAGCATGCGAAGCCATCGCCGCCGCCCGCAACTCCCGCCGCACCCGCTTCGAACCGCACCGCCCCGCCAAATAGCGGCGCGGATCGGTTGTTTTAGTTGGATCATGCGGTTAGCGGTGGTATGAAACGTCCATCAAACGAAGGGACAGGATGGCTTCTAGCAAAACAAAATGCATTGGTATTCTCACGTCCGGCGGCGACTGCCCCGGCC
>JBGSLE010000404.1:0-4932 GCA_041740875.1 Pontiella sp.
CGCCCTACAACGACAAGGGCGAGACCAAGGCCATCAAGATCGCGCTCGGCGAGGAGAAGGCCTACAAGGTGGCGGTCAGCTCCACCAAGTCGATGACCGGCCACATGCTCGGCGCCGCCGGCGGGGTCGAAGCCGCCATCATCGCGCTGGCGATCCGCGATAACATTGCGCCGCCCACCACCAACTACACCACACCCGACCCCGACTGCGACTTGGACTATGTGCCCAACAAGGCCCGGCTGATGGAAATCAACGTTGCGTTGAGCAACTCGCTCGGATTCGGCGGCCACAACGCGACCCTCTGCTTCAAGAAGTACAAGTAGAACCGATGGAAGCGGACGGAGCGTAAGGCGCGGACATGTTCCGCGCCTCTTTTTTGGCTTCCGATTGGAGGCAAGCAAAAAGGCGCCACGGAGGCGCCTTGGGAAATGCGTCGCGGCGTATCCCGTGCTACCAGCTGAGGCGGAGGGCGGAGGTCAGGCCGTAGCCGTTGTAGTCGTCTTGGGCCTGCGCCAGGTTTGCGCCATGGTTGTATTCCACGGCGTTCTGCCATTTGAGCTTGTGGCCGTAGAGGTACCAGTTGAAACCCAGCAGGAGGTTGTGGGCGGTTTCGACCTTGTCGCGTCCGGCGTTCCGGTAGGCGTAGCGGGACATGGAGACGTCGGATCGGTCGTCGAGGCTGGTGACGCCGGCATACTGCAGCACGAGCTGGAACTGCTCGGAAATGTTGTAGAAGGGCATGATGTCCACGCCGAGCAGGTCTCCCTGGTTGATGTTGGTCGTTTTTTCGGAGATTCCGACGCCTCCGGCGAGATCGGCCCAGAGGCCCAGCTTTTCGGTCAACATCTGCTTGTAGACCAGCGCGCCTATGTGTTCGAGGTTGCGGGTTCCGACGGTGTAGTCGCTGTCTTTGAGTTTCGCGGTGTAGTCGGGGTTGTTATAGACATAGTCGAGGCGGAGTTCGCCTTTCTTGCCGATCTTGTGCCCAACGGAGAAGAGGGCGAAATAGCCGCTCTCGAAGTGGCCGAATTCGGCTTCGCCGCTGGCGGAAAAGGCACCTACGTCGTATGACCATTCGCCTTGTTTGCCGGTCGCGGTGGCGCCGGTGAAGTATTCGGTGGGGAACCAGAGGTTTTCCGCGACGATGCTGCGCTCGGGAACGATCAGTTTCTTTGAGGAGGTGGCGCCGTCGAGCGTGAAACCTGCGGATTGTTTGCCGAGTTTGATGCCGACGGCGTCCGAGGGATCCCATCCGAGGTAGGTGTCGGTCAGGCGGATGTAGAAATCGTCCCAAGAGCCGGAGTCGGCCTCGTTCATGTCGAGATCCATTTCGCTGTGGAGGACGAAGTTGTCGAGGAATTCAGCCTTGCCACCGAGGCGGAAGCGGCGCCACTCGATATCCTCGTAGGAGGAGTCTTCGCTCTGGAAGGAGTAGGCGTCGCCCTGCAGGCGGCCGACGATAGCCAGGTTCTGGAGCACCTTGGCATCCTTGTTGTCCACCAGTTCAAGCGCTCCCCAGACTTTGTCGTACACGGACGGCTCGGACGCCACTTCTGCAAAAGCGGGCGTTGCGCCCAGAACGGCTGCCGCAATCCACGCCATCGGTCTATTCTTCAACATGTTCATCCTCCATTCGGTTTTGGTTAGCACGGTTACTTATTTTCGCCGGATTTGGCCGTGCGCCTGTTGGCGGCTAGGCATTTCCCCGGAAAACGTGAGCGTAGGATTAGGGTTCCGTGTTAGGGAATGGTGAGGGCATGGTTAGACGTTAGTGGCTCGTTGTGGCTTGGTTGCCTGCGATAGGGATTTGTTTGGGTTGCGTAAATGCAGGCTCTCCGCCAGGGATTCCGCTACTTTTCCCCGGCCACGACCTCCGCAATGTTCAAGGCGTGGTCTTTCATGCGGCGGTAGTAGTTGAGGATGTCGGTGAAGGCCAGGCTGAAGAAGGGGGAAACCTCCTCGTTCTGAAGGCGTTCGAGGTGCTGACGGCGGAACTCCTTCATCATGGCGGTGATGCCGGAGCCCTCGGCCGACGCCCACGGAAGCATCTCCTTTTTACCATTCCTGGCCATCGTATCGACCTCCAGGATGTATGCGGCCACGCGTTCGTGAAGCCGCACGAGCTTGTCGCGGGCCGGCGCGTCCAGCTTCAGGCCGAGTTCGCCGAGCTTCCGCAATCCCTTGAGCACGTTGGCCACGTAGTCGCTCAACGATTCATATTCGTCGGCGATGCGCATCTGCATGTGCGCCTGGAGGGTGACTTCGTGCGGCACCTGGCCGGAGGTCAGGCGGCTGAGGAACATGAAGATTTCCTTCTGGACGTTGTCGAGCACTTCCTCGCCTTGGAAAATCTCCCGTTCAAGATCGATGGATGGCGCGTCCAAGTCGAGGCAGGTGCGCAGCTTGGTCATCATTTCCTCGACGCTGGTGGCCATGAAGCTGATCTGTTCCTTCGACTGGACGATGCTTAGCGAGGGAGTGCTCAGCATGCGCACGTCGAGGTAGGTGAGGTGCGCGATCTCCTTGGTCTTTTTCTCGGGCACCAGCAGGCAGACCAGCTTGCCCAATAGGCCCGCGAAGGGCAGGAACACCAAGACGTTCACGACGTTGAACGAGGTGTGGGTGAGGGCGATGCCCGAGGTGACAACGAAGTCGAAGGTTTTTTGAACCTTGCCCATGGCGTCGGGATCGGCGGCAAGCTGGCTGGCCGTCAGGTCCGGATAGAGGCTTGCCGCGATTTGGTCGAAAGTGACCGTCAAGGGGTCGAACCCGGTTTTGGCGAAGATAAAATGCGCGAGGGCCTTGATGACGATCGGGAAGAGGGCGATGAACCACGTGACGCCGAGCACATTGAAGAGCACATGGGAGTAGGCGGCGCGCTTGGCGTTGACCGTGGTTCCGAGCGAGGCGAGAAAGGCGGTGATGGTGGTGCCGATGTTTTCACCCATCACTAAAGCGGCGGCCGTCTGGAATTCGATGACCCCGGAGCAGGCCAGGCTGATCGTGATGCCGAGCGTGGCGGAGGAGGATTGCACGATCATCGTCAGGACGCAGCCGACCAGCGCACACTTAATGATGCCAGGGTAGGTCGTGGCCTGGAAGGCGTGGAACCAGGCGCAGAACTCCTCGTGGGAGCGCAGCGGTTTGAAGCCGTTTTTCATCAATTCCAAGCCGAAGAAGACCATGCCGATGCCCATGATCGTCATGCCGATGTAGCGGATGCGGTCGGTTTTGGAGAAAAGGAAGGCGAAGGCCGCTATGCCCAGCATCGGCAGGCCGTGCTTGCCGATGTCGAGCACCAGGATCCAACCGGTGATGGTGGTGCCGATGTTGGCGCCGAAGATCACCCCGATCGCCTGCATCAGCGTCATGATGCCGGAATTGACAAACCCCACCACCATGACCGTGGTTACCGAACTCGATTGCACCAGGCAGGTGACCAGCAATCCCACCAGGACGCCCGTAATCCGGTTGTTGGTGGCGATGCCGATGATTTTGCGCAACCGGTCGCCCGAAACGGCTTGCAGCCCTTCGGACATGTACTTCATGCCAAGCAGGAAAACGCCCAAGCCCCCCACGACCATCGCCACGATTTCCCATAACAAATCTGCGCCCATTCATTCCCCCTGCTCGTTGGTCAAAAAATGCGCGCAGAGGCTAACACAAACCAAATATTAGGCCACCAAAAAGTATGGGCCGGGCCGCGAGAATCGGCTCGGATTAAATGGCACCCAAGCCCTCGCCGGGCTTGGGCAGGAAAATGGTGAAGACGCTGCCTTGGCCGACCTTGCTTTCGACCCGGATGCTGCCGCCGTGGGCCTGGACGATGTGCTTGACGATCGAAAGCCCCAGCCCGGTGCCGCCCAGCTTGCGGCTGCGGGCGGTATCGACGCGGTAGAACCGCTCGAAAAGGCGGTCGAGGTGCTTACGCTCAATGCCGAAGCCCTTGTCCTTGACCGCGAGGGTAACTCCTTGCTCCTGCTCTTCGGCCGCTACCTGCACCGTCTTGTTCTCCTCGGAATACTTGATGGCGTTGATGATCAGGTTGACCAGCGCCTGCTCGATCAGCGGCGCATTGACGCATAGAACGAGGTCTTCCGGGCAGGCGGTTTCGATCGTGATGTTTTTCTTCCCGGCATGGAGCTGGCAGAGGTAGACGGCGTTTTCGATAACCCCGGCCATCCGGCTCTCCTCCTTCATCACGTGGCCTTCCTTCTGCTCCAGCCGCGAAAGGGTCAGCAGGTCGTCGATGATGGCGTTGAGGCGGCTGGCTTGCTGGCTGATGATCTCCAGGAAGCGGAGGATGTCGGGCCCATGCTGCCATTCGTCGGAGAGCAGGGTTTCCACAAACCCCTTGATGGAGGTGATGGGGGTTTTCAGTTCGTGCGAGACGTTGGCGACAAAGTCGGAGCGGACGGTTTCGAGATGGCGCAATTGGGTGACATCGCGCAGGACGATCAGCGCACCCATCGATTCGCCGTCGGCCCCCCGCAGCACCGTGCCGTTGGCCTGGAGCTGCTTTCCCCCCTGGCCAACGAGGCTAAGGTCGCGCGCCAGCGGCTTCTGCGAGCCGAGCACGGCCTTGATGAATTCCTGGAGGTTGGCGAAGCGGATGGCTTGCTGGACCAGCTCGCGCTTCACCTTTTCCGGATCGAGGGAGAGGATTTCCCCGGCGACGCGGTTGATGTGGATGATCCGCTCGCGTCGGTCGATCGCCAAAACCCCTTCGTTCATGCTCGAAAGCACCGCTTCCTGCTCGTTGCGCTGCTCGCTCAGGGTCAGGAGGGTTTTGCTCAACTGTTCCGACATGGTGTTGAGCGCGTCGGCCAGCTGGTCGAATTCGACGGCCTGCTGCGAGGCGATGCGGTGGCTGAAGTCGCCGTCGGCAAAAAGCCGCGCCGCCCGCCCCATGCCGCGCAAGGGGGTGGTGAT
>JBGSLE010000405.1:0-3398 GCA_041740875.1 Pontiella sp.
GGCGGCGACCCTGGCGGCGCATCCCGCAAAACATCCTGTTTCCATCTTTTTGCTTCTTGCTCATTTTCCCGTCCCCGCCTCGTTTGGCCTGCCGCGCGGCACAGACCTGATTGCCTATTTACGATACCATTTTTCTGTAAACACGCAATCCATGATATTGAAACAGCGAGCGGACGGGTAAATCAAGCTTGCGCAAATTCTACTTGGGCAAGGCTTTGCGGAACGGCGCATGCATGTCCTTGAGGGCGGCCGCCTCGATCTTGATCACCTCGCGGTCATAGGTCATGTAGCCGTTGACCTCGCCCTCCACATCGGTCGTCTGCGTATAAACCGCCGCCTGCAAGCCGTTGGTCTGGTAGAGGCCGACCACTTCGTTGAGCCGTCCGGTGTAGGCCTGCACCAGATCCGCCGTGTTGGTATAGGTGAAATAGCCCCAGTTGCGTTTTTCCGTCCACCAGAGATGCCCCTCGACCGGCAGGCCGAAGCCGCCGAACTCGCCCAGCACGGCGGCGCGGTCCGGCTCGGGCTGCGGATACGTGTGCCCGCGTTCCGGATGGTAGACGTGCGTATTGACCGTGTCGCCGACGCCGACATCGCACCAGCCGCTGGCGCTGTTGACCAAGCGGCCCGGATCGTACTCCTTCACCCATTTGGCAATCCGGGCGGTGTCATACTGCCCCCAGCCCTCGTTGAACGGCACCCACACCACGATCGAGGGGAAATCCTCCAGCGCATCGATTATCCGGCGCAACTCCAGCTCGTGCTGGGCGGCCGAGGCGTGCCCGCGCACGCGGTCGGGCTTCATTTCGCGCAGGATGAATTGCGGGCTGGCCTGCATCGGCCCGGCATCCAGGAAGCTGGTCGGCATATCCTGCCAAACGAGCATGCCGACCTCGTCGCAGTAGCGGTAGTAGGTGGCGGGTTCGACCTTGATGTGCTTGCGGATCATGTTGAAGCCGGCGGCCTTCAGGAAGCCGATTTCAAATTGGTACGCCGCTTCGCTGGGCGGCGTCAGCAGGCTTTCCGGCCAGTAGCCCTGGTCGAGCGGCCCCCAATGGAACACCGGCTGGTTGTTCAGCTCCAGCGTCGCGCCCTTCGGCCCCTTGCCCAAGGCGATCTTGCGCATCGCGAAATAGGCTGCCACGCGGTCGAGCTGCCGATCCTTGTCGCCAACGGCTTGCGCGATCGGGATCCGGCTCTTGCGGATCTGCTTCTCCTGCTCCGGCGTCAGCGCCTTTCGATAAAGCTCCACGTCGAGATCGTAGAGAACCGGCGCATCCGGCGACCACAGCTTGGCCTGCGCCACCGCAACCTTGAACGGCACGTTCAACGCACCAACCGCCTGCGCGACCTCTTTTCCATCCGACAGCACCCGCGCCCGCACCACAAAGGGTTCGATGGCCACTTCATGGCTGCCGCGCACCGTTACGGTGATCGCGCCCGCATCGATGTCGGGAACCACCGTCACATCCCCGATCGCCATCTCGGGGTTGACCGGCTCCAGCCAGACGGTCTGCCAGATGCCGGAAACCGGCGTGTACCAGATGCCCTCCTGCGAGAGCTTCTGCTTGCCGCGCGGCTGGTCGCCCGCGCTGGACGGATCGGTCACGGCCAGGACGAGTTCCTGCTCCCCATTTTTCAGGAAGGGGGTGATGTCGAACGAAAAGGGATCGAAGCCGCCCACATGGGTGCCCACCATGCCGCCATTGACCCAAAGCGTGCAGGCATGGTCTACCGCCCCGAAATGCAGCAGGATCCGCTGGCCGGCCCAGGCGACAGGCAGCGTGACGGCGCGCCGGTACCAGAGCCGCTGGCCGGGCAGGAATTCCTCCTTGGCGCCCGACAATGCCGACTCCACGCAAAACGGCACCAGGATCTCCTTTTCGAAGCGGCCGGGCTGCGGCGCGGTTTGCGGAACGATCGCATAGTTCCACAACCCGTTCAGGTTCATCCATTCGCTGCGGACCATCTGCGGCCGCGGATAGCCGCGCCACGCGTTTTCCGGCGTCACCTCCCGGCCCCAGCGGGTCATCAGCGGGCTTTCGGCCGCCTTCCATTCCGCGTGCGCCACGCACACCGCACCCGCCACAACACATCCCCATGCAAAACGCTTCATATCAAAACCCCGTTTCCTTTCCTTCCAGCCCGATCAAATCAACCTGCGGCACCCGCTTTGCATGCTCCGCAAGCGCCACCCATCCGTCCATGCCCATCGCATAGCTTCCCTATTTTCCGGCCCAATCCAGGTAGTCGTTGAAAAAAACCGTGTTGACCGCCGCGGGCGGCAGGCCGTTGGTGGCGACATAGTTTGCGAAGATGGGGTTGAGGATCCAGGGGGGTATCGCCCTCGGCGAGCAGCTGCCCGCCCGAGCTGGCCTGCTGGAAGGCAAAGGTGGCGATGGCGGTTCCGTTGCTTTCCATCACGGCACAGGCCTTGCCGAGAAACCCGGTGTCGTACCACGGCATCGCTTCGAGGAACCCGTTCCACTGCGCTTCCGCAACCGGGTTGGCGATGGCGAGGTTGACGTAATCGCGCACCAGCATGGCCGCGTCGTAGCCATACTGGCCGGCGAAGGCACTGCCCTCCGGCCAGCGGTAGAACGGCTCTTCCAGGTTTTCCTTGTATTTCCAGACCAGGGAAAACTCGGTGACGATCAAGGGCTTGTCCGGGATCGATTGGCGGATGAAGTCGAAGCTGTCCTGGAACAGGTCCAGCTCCTTGGCGTGGATATGGAAATTCGCGCCGGCCAGTCGGTCGTCGGTCTGGATCCAACCGATCAGCGCCGCCACCGCCGGACGCGCCTGCATGACGGGATCGTAGAGGCGGGTGAATCCGCCGGAATAGAGCGGCAGCGGAGCGCCCTCGGGCGTGGTGTAGCCCAGCGGCTCGATGTGGTCCACCAACCGCTGGAGGAAACGAACCATCGGGATGACGCCGTTGGTGCCGGGCAGCAGGTCGTCGGGATGGGTGTCGATCATCACCTCGTTCACGGTTTCGAGCACCGAGACCATCCCGTCGAGCTGCGCCATCAACTCCTCCACCCACTGGAAGACGTCGGCCTCGTAGGCCGTGTCCGGCTCCGGGACGCGCCACGGTTCGGTATCGAAGTTGAGCTTCAGGCAGAGCACCAGCTTGCGCCCGGAAAGCACCGCCCGCTTCACGGCTTCAAGGTCGGCATCGCTGGCGAGATCGCGCGACCCGTTGAGGAATCTCTTGACCGGGAAAAAGACGCGCATCCATTCCGTCCGGCTCTGCTCCAGCAACGGAACCTCCAGCGCCGTGCCAACCTCGTTGACGTTTGCGCCCAGCACCATGCCGGTGCCGTCGGGAACCGCGCGGTAGAACGCCGCCGCCGAGTTGGTCGCGTTGGTCACGGCATGCAGGCCGCCGCCCCGCA
>JBGSLE010000406.1:0-1867 GCA_041740875.1 Pontiella sp.
CGGGCTCGCCGCCTTTTTTTCGTTCATGAGGTTGAGCATGAGGCAGGTGTGTTCGAAGACGTCGCCTTCGGGATGGAACTGCGGAGGTTGACGCTGGCCGACCATTGGCAGGAGTTCGGGCAGGGTGTGTTCAAGCAGCCCCGTCGCAAGCAGGTGCCGCAAGGCGTCGCCGGGTTTGGCGCTTTCCGTCAATAGCCGCGTCAGCTCGGACTCGATGCGTTCGGCGCTGATCTTCGCCACGAGGTGCGCCATCGGCGGGATGGCGGCCTCGGTGGCCGGGTCGAGCGCGAAGCCGAGCGTGTGCGTGAACCGGAGGGCGCGCAGCATGCGCAGATGGTCTTCCATGAACCGCTCGTTGGGATTGCCGATGGCCTTGACGATGCGCCGTTCGAGGTCGGCCCGTCCGCCGACGTAGTCGATCAACTGTTGTTCGATGGGATCGTAGAACAAGCCATTGACGGTGAAATCGCGCCGCTGGGCGTCCTCTTCCGCCGCGCAAAAGACCACGTCTTCGGGGCGGCGCCCGTCGCTCGACCCGACATCCTTGCGGAAGGTCGCCACCTCGATGGTTTGGTTTCCATCGATGACCGCGATGACGCCGAATGCCTTGCCGATGGCAAGGGTTTTAGGGAAGAGGGATTCGATGGCCCCGGGCGGCGCGCTGGTGGCGATATCGTAGTCCTTCGGGACGCGGCCGAGCAGCTCGTCGCGGACGCATCCGCCGGCAAAATAGGCGGAAAACCCTTGGGTTTGCAGCGTTTCGACGATGCGCAACGCGGTTAGTTTCTGCCGGGTTATTTCGCTCATATCTCCTTTATGCGCCAGACGGATGAACTATAGTTGCGAGGCAATGTCGAAGGAACCACAAATCCGAGGAATCCTCTCCATGAATCGAATCGCGCTCTCCCTGGTTGCCCACGCTTGCCTTGCGGCCCTCTCGTTCGGCCAGTTTTCCGACCCCTTCTCGGTGGAGGCCCGGCTGGAGGGCGATCGGGTTGCCGTGAAGGTGCGCGTGCCGGACAAACATTACCTCTATGCGGAAAACCTCAAGGTGACGGATGCGCTGGGCAACCAGCAGGTTCCGTTCGACCTGCCTGCGGCGACGAGCATTTCGGATCCGGTTTCGGGCAAGCCCAAACCGGTCTACGCCTCTTCGTTCACGGCCGTCTATGCATGGAATCCCAAGGATGGGGGCGCGGCCGCGATCCAAGTGGAGTATTGGGGCTGCAACGACGAAGTGTGCTTCATTCCGCAAACCAAGGTGGTCGAACTTTCCGAGGGGGCAAACCTTGCGCTGCCCTCCGTCGCGCCGGCGGCCGCCGGCGAGTGGGAAGCGGCCCTCGACCGCTTCCGGGTGTTGGAATCCGAGGTCGGCTACATGAAGGCCGCTCCCTTCCTCCGCTTCCTCGACAAAGCCGAAAAAGGCGGCGCCGACGAATCCGGCGGGTTCCGCTTTTTCCTGACCGACCCCGTGGCCTTTGTGCGCGAATCCGGACTCCTGCTGGCCATCGTCTTCATCTTGGTGGGCGGATTGGCGCTCAACCTCACGCCGTGCGTACTCCCCATGATCCCGATCAACCTCGCCATCATCGGCGCCGGGGCGCAGGCGGGTTCGAAGGGGCGCGGCTTCGCGCTCGGGGCCACCTACGGATTGGGCATCGCCCTGGTCTATGGCTTGCTGGGGGTTGCCGTGGTCCTGACCGGTTCGCAGTTCGGCACGATCCAGGCGAATCCGTGGTTCAACCTCGCGATCGCGGCGATCTTCGTGGTGCTGGCGCTGGCCATGTTCGACGTGCTGCACATCGACTTTTCGCGGTTCCAGTCGAAGCTGGGCGACGGCCCGCAGAAAAAGGGCAGCTTTGCGGTG
>JBGSLE010000407.1:0-22877 GCA_041740875.1 Pontiella sp.
GGCGTCACGGATAGACAATGCCGTTGTTGCTTCTGGACAACCAAATAACTTTGCCGCGGCGGTCTCTTCCGGCCTGGAAGGGTTGGCTTATCAAGGTTCCATGACTCAGGCAAAAGATATGTATAATGCCTCTGTTGATCGTACATCGGCTGTCATGGAACAGCAGATGGATATGGGCGAAAGCGGCCTTAAGTCAGCAACTGTCGGCATTTCTGCTTTGGTTGGGGATGCTGTGGGCTACACTCCGCTCTATGAAGGTATTTCCGGTAATGATGTTGGAACGCAGGAAAGTTTATCAGGAGGAGAGCGTGTCAGAAGAGGTGTTCAGGGAACAAGTCAGTTGGTTTTGACCGGAACTGGCCTAGCAAATTCGCGCAGTGCACCTTTATCGCAAACGGCAAAGCCCCCCAAAGCAAGTACGGAAACCAAAGTCAGACCTACAAAAGGTGCAGATGGAGGTAAGTCAGAGATAATCATCGAACGGGATGCTAGCGGAAACGCTATCTCTAAAACGCATAAGGTAACCACTGACGAAACGACGGTTCACCAGCATCAAGAACACTTAGGTAAATATGGAGGCGAAAAACGGTTTCCGGATGAATGGACAGGAACTAAAACGATCAATGCGCCAAAGCATAAATCAGAAATGGGGGAATAAAAAATGAGCACTGTTGAATTGTTAAACAAAATCGCAAGCAAGAATTCCTTCTCTATTGATGATGCAAGAGAATTTATTCAACATGATCGCATGGAGGTTGTGGGACAGGTTCCTGAAAACGTACGTCAGGAGGTTGATTCATTATATTTATTCGCAGAGGGTTTTATTCATGAGGTTGAGGAGGGCTTTGTGTCTTCCGAGAATGACCCAGAGTTACTTAGCCGAACACGATCTATCATCAGAAGTATCGATCCGTAATCTCGTTATCGCATGAAGAAGCTGGCGCTGAAAATCTGGATAATACTGGTTGCGCTGACGGCGTTAGCTTCTAGCGCTTCCGCATTTTCGGTTTTTGAGGTCTTTGCGCCTTTTTGTGACGATTCATCTCGCGAAACGCCGACCGAGAAAACCATCAACGCCTTTGACGGCGGTTTAAGCGTTCAGAAATACGATGCATCCGCCACTTCCAACCTAACACCTAACAACTTAACCACTGAATCCGTCCGAACGGACGGAATAGGTGGAGGTGTCGGCGGAATGGTCTATTCCGTCCGCAACGGTCAGCTCGAAGCTTCTCACAGCAACCACCGCGGCGATGTGGTGGCAAGAACCGACAATCGGGGAACACTTTCCTATTTTGCTCGCTATAATGCGTATGGAACCCGCTTCCATGAGGTTGGAAACACCTACGACCGCCAGCGCGCCAATACCAAGGATGAGGAAGGTTCATTTAACGGCCTGAATGAAGGCGAGCGCTGGCGCGACCTAGAGCACGGAGTGATGTTCCAGCCCGATCCTTTGGGCTACTACGACGGGCCTAACCGCTACGTTTACGTCCAGAACAATCCCATTACACACTACGATGCACGAGGCCTCTATGTAGAAACATTGTGGGATGCGGCGAACATTGGCATGGGCGCGGTCAGTTTCTGGAACAATGCAAAGGCCGGAAATTGGAAATCGGCTGCACTCGATGCCGGCGGCCTCGTCGTGGATGTGGCTGCAACCGCCCTTCCGATGGTGCCGGCCGGAGCCGGAGCCGCCATTAAGGCCAAACGCGTTGCAAAACTGGCTGGCGATGCCATAGATACAACTACAGATGCACTCAAGAGCGCCGACAAAGTCGCCGATGGAGTTAAGGCGGCCAAAAACGCGGACAAAGCCAAAGATGCCGCGAACGCTGTTGAAAATACCGAAGATGCTGCGAAGGCTGCTAATAATGCGACTGATGCAGGTCAGTCTGTTTCTCAGACACAGGCAAAAGAAGGCATTTATGAGTTTCCTGATCAAAAGAAGTCAGGACAAGATTATGTAGGACAATCTGCGAATCTAGAGAAGCGGTTGAAGAATCATGAAAAAACTGGCCGATTAAAGCCCGGAACTGAGAAACGCACAGAAGTTCCGGGTGGTAAAACGCAGCGAGAAATTGCTGAACATAAGAAAATACAAGAAAAAACAGGCGGTAAACCTGCTAGTAAATCAGATGCAGTTTCAAACAAAAAAGATCCGATTGGGCCTAAGAGGCAGGATCTATTGAAGGAGGAGTAAATGGATGAGTTAACATTGCCAGCAGTGGTTACAGATGCCGATAGAGCTATGGAGTTGGCGCGTGTGTGGATCGCCGACAATCGGCCGACATTCGTATTAAGTGGCAATCTATGGGATAACCCTGCGACATGGGGCTTGTTGCTTGTTGATTTCATGAAGCACGTTTCTTTTGCATATGAAAAACAAGGCCATGATCAACAAGAGACGTTTAAATCTATTTTGGAAGCATTCCATGCAGAGTTGGGTAGTTCAGCCAGCTAATGAATCCACGAGCCGACCAACGGCAATGGCGGTGCCATCCTGTTCTAGATGAAGCTGGGTAAAGCTGCTCGGCTATGAACACTCAAAGGCTGAAGAATCCAATTTCCACGGGGAGGGGGCGATTTGAGGGTGGAGGAATTTCCGAAGGGACGATTGCTCATGTTGTTAAAGGGTTAATTATGAAGAACAAACGATTCAAGATATATACTCTGACGCTGATCAGCGCTAGCGTTATGCCTTATGCACAAGCAGGCATGAGCTTCATAGGCTTGGGCGATTTACCTGGAGGAACCACCAGTAGTATGGCCTATGGTGTTTCAAGCGATGGTTCCGCTGTTGTTGGGCGTAGTTACGGTGCCAACGGGTGGGAACCATTTCGGTGGACGCGGTTTGGTGGAATGCAAAGTCTTGGCGATCTTCCTGGAGGGCCCTTTCAGAATGGCTTTGCTCACGGTATTTCAGGCGATGGCACCATAGTTGTTGGTCGTAGCGTTGGCATCAATGATTATGAAGCATTTCGATGGTCGCAATCGACCGGCTTGCAAGGTCTGGGCGATCTTCCTGGCGGCTTTTTCACCAGCGAAGCCTACAGTGTGTCAGGCGATGGAGCCATTGTCGTGGGTCGCAGCGAGGGTATAGATGGGCTTGAAGCTTTCCGATGGACACAAGCTGGAGGTATGCAGAGTCTCGGCGATTTGCCGGGCGGATCATCCGGCAGCGAGGCCTATGGTATATCGTATGACGGCAACACTATTGTAGGATACAGTGTCGGAGCCAACGGTTGGGAGGCATTCCGTTGGACTGAGTCCGGCGGTATGCAAGGGCTTGGCATTCTAGCTGATGGCCGATTCAGCAGGGCAGACGACGTTTCTTCTGACGGAACTACTATTGTTGGGCATAGTGATTCGGCATACGGCGGCGAAGCATTTCGGTGGACGGAAGTCGGCGGCATGCAGAGTCTTGGGGACTTGCCTGGAGGTCTCTTTTACGGGAAAGCTTGGGGGGTGTCCGGTGACGGCTCAATTACTGTGGGAGAGAGTTCCGGTGCCAATGATGATGTAGTGGCATTTGTCTGGGATGAGGTAAACGGCATGCAATCGCTTCGGGCCTTGCTCGAAGACAATGGTGTTAATATGAGTGGGTGGACATTGTCTGCAGCGTTCGATATTTCCGAGGATGGCAGGACGATTGTCGGTTCATGTATCAATCCCGAAGGGAACTATGAGGCTTTTGTGGCGGTAATTCCGGAACCATCAAGTGCATTGCTTATGATCATTGGTTCTGGTGGTATCCTCTTTCATAGAAATGCCAAACGTCGGCAACAGGAGCAATGCCTGAGCCGTCGGTCTTTTCGCTAAGATGAACCCATGCGCCAACCAACAGCAATGGCGGTGCCATCCTGTTCAATTTGAAGTCGAGTGAAGAGATTTTGCCATTCCCCTCGGTCATTGCTTCTTTTCGGATGCCTCGCTTCGGGTTTTCCCCGCGCCCGCCACGACGAAGCGTTGATCCCCGCACGCCCAAGCATTGCGCGGGTAGAGCAATTGATGAATGAAATGCCGCACCCATTCGGTTCTTGGTAGGGACGGCTGTCCCTCGTGAGGGGCGTTGCCCAACAAGGGCTCACGCCCAGCCGTCCGCGGCGGAGTGGGACACTCCGCCCTACCCAGTGCGGCATCACAACCGTTGTCTGCTCTAGTTGGGCTTTTTGGGGGTCTTCTTGCCGGCCGTGTAGTCGAACGGGCGGCCGGCGTAGGGATAGCGGTCGAACACCTCGCCATTGCCCAGCGTGCGCGGATCGCTCTGGGCGGTGAGCTCGGCCTCCATCTTTTCACGAAGCTGTTTTTTGAGGGCGGCGTATTCGGGGTTGCCGGCAAGGTTGTCCATGCAGTGGGGATCCTTCTGGATCTGGTAGAGCTCCTCCTCCGGGCGCATGCCGAAGCTCATCTCGTAGAAGCGGTATTCGGCGTCGCCGGGCTTGAGGTTCACCAGGTATTCCTTGGTCGGGGAGTCGTCGCAGTTGCGCAGGCCGAACTCGGGGTTGCAGACCGGCCAGCGCTCGGGCTGGAGGTTGTGGACATAGAGGAACTCCTTGGTGCGGATGGCGCGCACGGGATAGGCGAGGTCGGTGCCGTCTTCGTTGGCGCGGCCGGTGTCGTGCCGCTCCTTGCCGAGCAGGACATGGCTGCGCGCCGGATCGATTTGTCCCGACTTGGGCGAGCGCAGCACGTCGAGGAAGCTCTTGCCGGTCATCTGTTCGTGCGGCTTCAGCCCGGCCGCCTCCATGAAGGTCGGCGCCACGTCGGGGAAGCTGACAAAGTCCTCCACGGTCCGGCCCGGTTGCACGACGCCCTTCCAATAGGCGATCATCGGGACGTGGAAGCCCTCTTCGTAGATCTGCCCCTTGATGCGCGGGAAGGGCATGCCGTGGTCGGAGGTGATGACGATGAGCGTGTTGTCCATCAGCCCCTTCGCCTCCAAGGCCTGGATGGCGCGGCCAATGTGGGCGTCGTACCACTCGACCTCGTTGGCATAGTCAAGCAGGTCGCCGCGGATGGTGTCGTTGTCGGGATAGAACGGCGGCACCTCGGCGTCGGCCAGGTTGCGTCCGGCCTTTTTCCAGGCATCCTTCTCGTAGGGGCGGTGCGGCTCGGTGGTGCCCAGCCAGAAGCAAAAGGGCTGTCCGTCCTTTTTCTCATCCAGGAAGGTCGCAAAGTTGGCGGCATAGTCGATCGCGCCCATCGCCGCATAGGGCGGCTTCAACGTGAGCTGGTTGTACTCGGGGCCGGCGGGATTGTGTTCGGTGTCGTACGAGCCCGGCCCCCAGCCCTTGCCGGTAAAGCCGACATGGTAGCCCTCCTTCATCAGCAGATGCGGGTAGAATTCGAACTCCGCCGGAAAATGCGGCCAGTGGTTGCAGGCCTCCTTGAGCTGCCAGCTAAACTTGCCCGTCACCAGGCAGGCGCGCGCCGGGGCGCACTTGGGGTTGCAGTTGTAGGCGTGGTTGAACACCAGGCCCTCTTTCGCCAGCCGGTCGATGGCCGGGGTTTTGATCCAGTCGCAGCCGTAGGCCCCGAAGCTGTTTTTCGACGCGTCGTCCGCGATGCAGAACAGGATATTGGGCCGCTGCGCCGGTGCGGCGAATCCCGTCGCCGCCAGCATTCCGCCAGCCAGCGCCATGCTTAAAACAGGGTGTTTTTCCATCGTCATTCCATCCTTTCGTCCACGGGTTTTCCATTCAGTGTGTTTCCAGACAGCACAACACAACCCGTCGCCGGCAGCAAGAGCGCCGGAACGGATGGGGTTTGAAACCGGTTGTTGCCGATCCGGATATCCTCAAAGCCTGCGCCCGATCCGATGGCGTGGATCTGCAATGCCTCCGCACCGCTGTTCAACACCGTGTTTCCTTTGATCGTAAGGTTGCGGCTGTAGCCCGATTCGAGCCACTGGTATTCGGGTGCGACCTTGATGGCTTCCATGTGGCAGTTTTCGATCCGGTTGCCGCTGACTTCGCCGTTGCTCGCCTTGATCAGGATGCCGCGCGAGCGGTTGTTGCCAAAGGTGCAGTCCTTTACGGCAAACCCGTTGCCGGTGCGGTTCAGGGAACAGACCACGCTGCCATGGGGCAGCTCGACCGCCCGGTCGAGCCTGACCACATAGGTTTTTTTCAGCAGCCTCTTCACCTGATCCAAAATGTCTAGTTTGGCCAGCGCCGCCAATTCTTCCCCGGAAGCCGCGCCCGCCGGTTCGACGGAACGCGCGTGCGCATCCGGCAGGCGGTTCCCGGAGGCATCCACCAGCTCCACCGCATCGCCCGGCTGGATGTCCATCGATTGCTTCGCTAGCACGCGCATGGAGTCGCCGGTCGTTTCGAGCACCAGGTGGTAGGCGCCGCAAATGTTGACGCAGTCGTCGCCCTGCCACATCGCCGTGCAACCGATGATTTGCGGGCCCTTAGTGGCAAACTTGCTGTGGAAGGCGTCGGCGTTGAGCGACCGCAACCGGCCGTCCCGGCGGTAGATCGTGCAGTTGCGGTAGACGGAACCGGCGCAATGGGTTTCAAGGAAGCCGAACGTCGGCGAGGCGTAGAGCGTGACGTTTTCAAAGACGGTGCCGACGGAGGCATCGGTCAACACCGCATGCGGCAGGGCGCGCCCCGTGAGGTGCTGCGCCCCGATCACGATCCCGTCGCCCACTTTTTCGCCGCCTTTCTTGCGCCGTTCCGAGGCCAGTTTCGTGATCTTCAACCGGTTCGGCGCGACCGCCTCGACCGTGAAGGCGTAATAGCTGCCGAAGCGCAGGTTCCGCGTTTCACCATCGAAGATTTCATACTTGGAGCCGATGGCCGCATCCGCGCGCGGAAAGCCGTCGGAAAGCTCGATCTCGTGGACCATCGCATCGTCGGACAGGGCGACGATGCGCCCTTGCGTGAACGGCAGCGGATCATAGTCGATCACCAGCCCGCGAATGACCAGGTTGGTGCAGTTTGCGACGGTGATCGCGCGGGTGGTTTCGGTGCAGACCAGCTCGACGCCCTCGGCCACGATCTCGATGTCGGAAAGCCCCTTGAAGTGCAGGTGCTCGCCCTTCACCGGAACCGCTTCGTAGCGGCCGGGCGGGAGGACGACGCGCTTGGCGCCTGCGGCCAGCTGGCTGTCGATGAACCCCTGCACGTCCAACGGCTCCGCCTGCGCCGCAAGGGCGCCGAGGAAAATGCAGGCCACGCGTTTAAGCAACCGGATCATGTGGAACCCTTTCTCATGGCGTCAAGCTGGCGGCGGATTTCGCGATAAAGTGGCGTCGTTCCATCAGAAATAGGTCTCCTGGATCTTGTTCCGGTAGTGTGTCCAATCGACCGCCTTTTCATCGACCGGCCAGACGGATTCCATGAACGGGTCGCCAATCTGTTTCAGGTGGCCGGCGAGCGCCGCCTTCAATTGGTCCATCGTTGCGTCGCGTCCTTCGCCGCGCTTGAACGGCTTGCGTTCGTACGGGTCGGTTTCGCGGTCGTAGAGCACTTCCGGGGCGCCGACCTGCTGGGCATTGTTTCCGTGGGCGAGCAGGTAGGTGTAGCGGTCGGTGTAGACCGTGCGGAAGTGCCGCCAGCCCTTGTCCGTTTCGTAGCCGGGCGCGCCGCCGCGGTAGTAGGCGCCGAAGGCGTGCGGCGGCAGCTCCATCGGTTCGCCGCGCAACTGGCGCGAAAAATCGGTGCCGTCGAGGGTTCCCGGTTTGGGCAACCCGGCGAGCCCGAGCAGGGTGGGGAGGAGGTCGATGCTGTTGAAGACGTTGGCATGGCCGGCCGGCTTGATTGCCGCCGGATAGTGGATGACCATGGGGATGCCGACGGACTCCTGGAACCAGACGCCCTTGGTCATGCGGCCGTGCGAGCCCATCATTTCGCCGTGGTCGGCGGTGAAGACGAGGATGGTGTTTTCCAGTTCGCCCTCGGTTTTCAGGGTTTGGACAAAGCGGCCGATGGCTTCGTCGATGGAGGTGATGGCGCCGAAATAGCCCTGCACGCATTTGGACTCCTCGAAGCCGGGCAGCGGTTCGCTGTTGGCCCGCACCGGACGGCGGTGGCATGCGCCGCCCTCGGTGTATGGCTGCTCGTATTTTGCAGGTGCGGCGTAGCCATAGCCCAGCAGCGTCTCGACCGTGGCCTCGCGCTTGTCCACCTTGCCGGGATTGAAGCGGTCCTCGAACCCCTTGCCGCCGCCGGTATGCGGCGGCGCAAACGACATGACCAGCGCGAACGGACGGCCCTTCTCCCGATCCTTCACAAAGGCCGACGCCGTGTCGGCCAGGAAATCCGGCTCCCAGTCGCCGCCGGGATAGGTCCGGTCCTTGTCGCCGCCCACGAACCAGGGTTGGCGGAACGGCTGGTGCCCCTCCGACTTGTACCAGAGGTCGAAGCCGTGGCGGTATTCCGGCGCGACGTATCCCCGCGCCGTTCCTTTGGCGGTCTTGGCGTTGTCGCCCAGATGCCATTTCCCGATATAGGCGGTCTGGTAGCCGGCCGCCTGCGAGATTTCGCCGATGGTTTGGTGTTCGGGCAGCAACATGCAGTCGTTGGAAAGCAATCCGGTATGCATCGAATACTTGCCGCTGAACAAACAGGCGCGGTTGGGCCCGCAGACCGGTACGGTGGAAAGGGCGTTGCGGTACACCGCGCCGTTGGCGGCCAGCGCGTCGAGGTTGGGCGTCAGCACGCGGTCTTCCTGCATGAAGCCGAGCGAGTGCTTGCGCCACTGGTCGGCCAGGATGAAGACCACGTTGGGCCGCCTGGCCTTGTCCGCAAAAAGGGCGGGGGCGATCGCCGTCGCGGCGACTCCGTTGGCAACAAAATTTCTTCGATTCATCGTTCAACTCCTATAATTGGCAAGCCGTCCCCAAAGAGACGAGTCGCCGGGCGCGGCATCCCTTTGGTGGAGGGTCTTCATTTGGTGGCATCCAGCAACTCGCGGTAATCCTGCTGCTGGCTGGTGAGGGGAGGGGCCATTCCGCCGAGCCAATCGTGGATTTGCTGGTCGAACTGCCGCGCCTGTTCCGGAAATTGGTCGGCGAGGTTGATGCGTTGCTGGCGGTCGGTTCCAATGTCGAAGAGTTGCGTCTGGGCGGGGAATCCCTCGGGTAGGGCATTGTACAGGCCCGGCTTCACCGGCGTGGTGCGCATCAGCATGCGGTCGCCCTCGAGATACCAGGCATACATCGGGCATTCGCGCGCATCCTGCGCATTGTTTTCGCCGTTGGCTTCATAACAGAAGGACCAGCGCGAGGATTGGATGCCAGCGGCTCCCAGCGATTTCCGGGGTCCCTGCGGCGCGCGGCCGGTCAGGAACGGCAGCAGGCTTTTGCCGTCGATGCCTTCCGGGACCGTTGCTCCGGCGGCTTCCAGCACCGTCGGCAGGAGATCGGTCAGGCTGGTGATTTCCCGGTTGATGCCGGGCTTGACGACGCCGGGCATCCAGGCGATCAGCGGCACATTCAGGCCACCCAGCCAGCCGGTTCCCTTGCCGCCCCGATTCGGCGCGTTATGCGGCGGCACATAATAGAGCGTGCAGCCGTTGTCGGCGGAAAACAAAAACAGGGTGTTCTTCGCCGCGCAATGTTTTTCGAGGGTTCGGAAAATCTGCCGGAGGCCGACATCCAGCGCCATCAGATGGCCGGCATAGGTGTTGGAAAAACCGATATCGATATCGAACGGCGCAACATATTCATACGGCGGACGCACAATCCCGCCATGCAGCGTCATGGGGGCATAATAGAGAAAAAACGGTGTGTTTTCGCTCAGCGCCGAGTCGATGAATGCGCACGATTTTTCGTTCAACAGGTCCGTCAAAAACTCCCTGGCCGGGCGCGGAGGCACCCGCTGGCGGTTTTCCCACAGCTCGGTCGCCTTGAAATATTTGCTGTCATGGCTGTTGTAGCCGAAATAATAGTCGAAGCCGCGGTCCAGCGGATGCTGTCCCGGCGCGCAGGAACTCTGCCACCCGCTATCCTTGAGCTTCGCGCTCAGCTGCGGCCACATTCCATTGTAATACTGCGGGATGGGGAGTTTTTGTCCCAGCTCCTTGACCCAGACGCGGTTGATGATCGCCGGATCCTTTTTGGCCACGTGCCATTTGCCGACGATGCCGCAGCGGTATCCGGCGGCCTTCAGCGGCTCGGCCATGACGACCCGGTCGGCCGGAATGCCATGCTCGTCGATATCATCGTTCCAGTAGGCACCCCAGCGTTGCTGGAAAGTGCCCGTCAGCAGGCCCGCCCGGCTCGGTGCGCAGAGCGCGGCCGTCGCAAAACAGCGATCAAACACGGCCCCCTCCGAAGCCAGCTTGGAAAGAAACGGCATGCATTTCCGGGCGGCCTCAATATGCTTTTGCGCATCGACCGGTCTGCCTTCGTTGCGTTTCTGTGCATAGATCGCAAGCAACTCGGGCTCGATATCCTCCGGAGTCAGCCGTTCCGCATAGGGCGGAATCCAGCCGGTGCCGACGTCGTCGATAAGAACCAAAATGATGTTGGGTTTTTCCGCCCGCCCTTGAGCCAAGAGGAAGGTTGAAGCAAGCAAAGCCATGCACAAGCGGAACTTCATGAGTGAGCCTTTTATAGTTGTTCAATCATCAGCCGGATGAATTGATTGGATTTCCCGAGGTCTGGAACTTCGTTCATGACCAGATCGAAATCAGCATCCAGATAGCTGGTGGAAAAAACAGTATAGCCACCATTGATCCAGGCACCGGAAACGAGGTCATCGGTCAGCTCCAGATAATAGCCCAACGTGGCATCACGGCGCTGGACGTGGACATATTCAAAACCGCCGCCAACCGCTTCAAGAGTCGGGACATGGCCGATATGGTTGCCGTTCGTCGGATTGCCGCCCAGGGCGAACTCTTCGAAATTGCTGAGCTTGTCGCCGTCGTCGTTGCCGTCGGCCCCCTGTATCAGTCCGTAGTCGCTTTTCCACGCTACATAATCAGGATTACGCTCCATGACGATATCGTCGAACGGACGGTAGAGTTGTCCTGAAACCAGCCTGACATTGGCTCCACGCCGGATCAGGATGTCGGGATCGGCGAAGGGGCCAAGATTGCGGACCCAGTTAGTTCCGGTGAAGGAAATGTTGGAGACGGTATGGATAAAAATCACCGATTCGGTCCATACAAAGGGAACCACCATCCATTCATGCGAATGGCAGAACGAGTTGTTGCGCAGCTCGACGTTGGCGGCATAGGCCATGTAGAGGCTGATGCCGGGCGCATTGGAAACGACATTGTTTTCAAAGAGGATGTTTTCGTGTCCATGGGCATTCCAGCCATAGGCATCCTCGGAATCAAGACGGATGGAACCATTGGCCTGTTTGTTGATCCCGCAGTTGTTGAAGGTATTGCCGATGACCTGTACATCGTGGGAATAGTCGCCTTCCAGCCAAATGGCGGGTTCCGGCCGCATCTGCAATCCCGGCAGCCAGGTGGTGTCGACCACGCAGTTGGAGATCACCCCGTTGCCCGCCTTGATGAGGATGCCGCGCGCACGGGTGTTCTGCACATGGCAGTCGGCGATCAAGAATCCCTCGTTGCTACGGTCATGGTTGGAGATGAAATCACCGGGCGTGGCATTGACCGGCGCATCGAGCACCAGGTCATAGGCGATGTATTCCACGAACCGGCCATCCGGGTAGTAGAGATCGGTCAAGGCCTTTACCTGCGCTTGCGTCAACGGCGCAACGGTCATCGAAGTGAGCGTGCGCTCCACCCGTTGGGTAGAGGCATGTTCATAGAGTTCCAGCAGATCGCCGGGCGCATAGAAATCATAGCGTTTGAAAACCACCCGGACGGTGTCGCTCGCGGGCGCGCCGACCACCATGGCATAGGGCGAAGTCAGCACTAGGCTGTCGTCGCCGGTGTATTCGGCCCGACAGCCCACCATGCTGACCTGTCCCGACGACCCCTTGACGTGGATGCCGTCCGCACCGCTGGAGCGCAACCGCTTCACGGAGGCCAGCAGCGGTTTTTCGCCGGGCACGATCTCCACGTTGTTGAACGTCAGGTCGCCGCCCCCATCCGCAAAAATGCCGAAGGTGGGCGCGGAGCGCACCGCGACGTCCTCGAACGCGATCTGGGTTGAATCCAGGATGGCAATGCCGTGCGGGACATTGATCGTCTGCACAATCGAAAAATAGTCTCCTACAGCCATTGCATCATTCACAGACGAACCAAAGGTGTAGCGGAACAGGTCGGGCTCCAGCATTTGCAACTGGGTTCCGTCGGTGGTGGGATAGCGTTGTTCGACCCCCTCCCGCAACGGAAGTTCGCCAAACGGTTTGAAGACCATGCCGCTGCCCGTGGCACCCGACGGAATCGGGTATCCTTCGTGGATGCGCAGATTCAGCCAGTTCGCGCCCTTTCCCTCAACCGTGCCCTGCACATGCATCACCGGGTCATAGTCGAGCGTAAAGCCCGATAGCGTCACGTTATGGCAATCCTCCAGTTCCAATCCACGGTACGGTGTTTGTCCGATCAACGTCACCCCGTCCGCCTCGATCGCCAGATTCGAAAGATTGTTCAGGTCGATGTGGCGGCCGGTTTTTTTCGAGTAGTAGCGACCGGGCGTGATCACCACGTTGGTGGCGCCGGCCGTAACGGCGGTGGCGATCTGCTGCTGGATGTCCGATCCGGGAACATGGACGATGTCGAAGTCCATCAGGAAGGTATCGCTGTTGGCCGTGGTGCCCGGGCCGATTGCGACATAGAGGATCTGGCCGGCATCCAGGTAGCCGATCTGCACATTAAAGTTCGTGCTGGAAGCGGGCGCGGCCTCGCGCCGGATCACGGGGCTGGAAATCCCGGGGAAAACCAGTACCTCCACCGCATCGCCGCTGGAAGAGGTTTTGGTCAGAACGCTGTTTTCTATGGAATAGAATCCGTTGGCCGGCACAGTAAAGGCGGCTATCGCATAGCGGTCGCGCGAAAGGGTACCATCGGCATTCCTGCCGGGATGCCCGCCGGTGGCCGTCAATTTCAGGAATCCGGCGGGGGTGTTGTTGTTTCCGTCGGTGTCGCCGTCCGGCGTCCAGACCGATCCCGCGTCTTGCAGTACGGCATAGCCGGCCGGGATGCCGATGAGGCCGGAACGCAGGTCGCCGGAGCTGGCATTGGCCACCCAGCCGGACGGCGCATTCCACAGGTATTGCCATCCGGAAACCAACGGCGCATCGGCCGAGAAATCATCACGATAATTGGCTACAACGGTGCCTGCTTCGGCGTAGATGCCAGAGCACGCAAAAACCGCTGTCAATAGGGCTCTCATCACGATGCTTTTCCAAACGTCGGCCCCTGCCAAAGACAGGGGCCGATAAGTTAAATGGAGTGTTCTTTTATGCGCACTCTTTAATTGCAGCCCCGATTCGGTCAAATCATCAACCGACGCAGAACGATAAAGCCTGCGGAAGCGAGACCGATCAATCCAAGCGTCGCCGGTTCGGGAATGGTCGTCAGATAGCCGCTCTCCGTCAGGCTGTAGCCGGCACCAATCGCCGCAAGCTGGGCAGCCGTCAAACCATTGGCATCGGTGCCAAACTTGATGACCCCTTCCTGGAAGCCGTTGATCACGACGGTTCCGTCCCAAGCCTGGGCGGAGCTATCGGCAAAGAAAAGGTCGGCGACCTCGGCGGCCAGGTCGATCGTCAACGTACCCGAACCCAAGGTTAGCCTCCCCAGGCTGTTCTGGCTGGCGTTCACATCCAGGAGCAGGTTGTTGGCAGCGCCCAGGGTAATATTCGCATTGTTGATGGCATGGGCAGCGTTCAATTCCAATTCGCCGTTGGCGTTGACCTGGAACTTCCGGCCCGTATTCAGCACGGTGCCGCCATCAATCGCCAGCTTGCTGCCGGGTAAGTAGAAGACGATATCCTTGCCGAACGCGCTGCTGTTGTGCCCGGTGCCGAAGGAGACGTTGTCCGAGGCGATGCGCAGGTCGGCGGCGCTGCTGGCCAGCGTTCCGTTGAACGCTATGATGCCGCCCGCCCCCTGCACAGTCCGCAAGGTGGTGGTTAGGGTCAGCGTGCTCCCCGTGTCGAAGAGGGTGGTGTTCCCGGCGCTGTTGTTGTTTTGCAACAGCGTGTCGCCGCCGGCGGAATTGTTGACCGTAACCTTGCCATTCAGGCGCAAGGTTCCTCCCGCGTTTCCGGTCGCATTGGCGATGCCCGTCTGGCCGCTTGCGTTGCGGTCGATGGTCAGCGTGCCCGCGCCGTAGAGGGTGTTGGTAAAACCAGCTCCGGCGAAGGCATCCGAATAGCTTTGGATCGTATGGTCGCTATCCACGTTGATGGCGATACTGGCATTCCCGGCATACGCTGCGGTCTCCGCGTTGTTGTTCGGCGTGTTGTCGCCCGCCCAGTTGAACGGATTGGACCAGAGGTTGTTGCCGCCTCCGCCGTCCCAGTTGATCGCCTGGGCCGATGCAACCAGCATCGCCGTGACCGCTATTCCTGTGACATATTTTATCATCATATGATTTCTCCTTATTCCCGTGCTCACTACACGGAGCCTCTATTCGCTGAAGACCTTGAAAAATTCAACCGACTGATCCGTTGGATTCGTTATGGATAATGATCCTCCCGTTCCGATCACGCCATTCGTCAAAAGGGTCCATGGCCCGAAGACCAGATCAGCGGTGTTGGAAACGCCATAATTCGCGCCGTTGGTGCTCGCCCAGGAAATGGTGACGGCGCTGCCGCCGTTGATCAGATCAAGGGCGATATCGCCCACTTCGACCGGACCCCCGGGATCGCCCGTCACCGTTCCCGTCAGGTAGCCGGAAGCGTTGATGGCCAGGTCCGGCACGAGCACGCCTTCGCTGTCGTAGGCAGAAATGACGGCAAGCTGGCCGGCGGTCAGCCCGTTGGAGCTGACGCCGAAGCCGATCACGCCGGATACAAAGTTGCTGATCACCAGCGTTCCTGGGATCCAGTCCCTCGCGGAGCTGTCGTCGAACAAAAGCTCGGTGGTTTCCGGTCCCAGATCGATGATCAGCCCCCCCGTGTCGTAGTCGACGAATCCGACATCGTCTTGGTTGGCGTTGGCCACGAGGGTGAAGACGTTCGCGCCGCCTATGTTAATATTTGCATCGAGAATGTTGGCGCCGTTCAATTCCAGTTTTCCGCCCGTGCCGTTGATTTGCAGCTTGCGCCCTTTTTTCAGCAAGAGACCGCCGTCGATATCGGCGACGACGCGGCTGTTGGCAGAGAAGACGAAATCCCCGCTGAATCCAGCGTTGTCGGCCGTGGAGCCGAAAACCACGTTGGTGGAAGTGAAAATCAAGGTATTGGCCGAGCTTCCGCCCGCCAGCGCACCGTCGAATGCGATGGTTCCGCCCACGCCGTTGGCGGTTTGCAATCGGCTGTTCAGGGTCAAGACGCTGTTGGTGCCAAACCGCATCACATTTGAAGTCAGGTTGTTGTTCTGTACCGTGGAGATGCCGCCCTGGCTATTGGTGATGACGATGTTGCAGTCCAGGGTGAAAACGACGCCAATTCCATCCTTCCCTCTAACGTTGATGATGGCGGTTTGGAGCACATTGGTGTTCCGGTCGATCGTCAGCGTGCCCGGTCCCGTAACGCCGCCTTCCGCTGTACCGAAGGAGTTTTGGATCCGGTTGACGGTAAAGTTGGCGTCCAATTCGCAAACCGGCGCGTTGAGCTGCACCCACTCGCCGTTGGTGTCGGCAATCTCGCCGCCGCTCCAGTTGCCGCTGTTCGACCAATAGCTGTTGTTGGTGTCCGAGTTGTTCCATGTGCGCTGCACCTGCGCCGTTGCCGAACCGGCAACCAGTGCGAGCGCCGCCAAAGCCAGCCACGCCACTCTTGATTTCATGCCATGCCTCCTTATGCTTTCGTCTCGTTGCCTATCTGTCAACGCATGGAGAAGCTACCAGCTGCAGGGCCATAATTCCACCAAAGCATGTGGCGGCCTGGCTTTACGTAAGGATGTTAAGGAATCCCGGCATGGCCGACGCCTAAACGGGTAGCATGCGGTCGAACAGCGAGCGGTCTTCGAGCGGTTCGCCAACCACCCGGGTGGTCGAACCATCCTCCCAGGCACCGCCGCATATCTTTTGGCTGGGGAATGCCGGTATGCCCTTTTCGCCGCGCCGGACGAGCCCGACCAGCAAATCGGCGGCGGCCGATCCGATCGTCGCCGTGTGCTGGTTGATCCCCGACGGCGTGGTTCGGTGCCCGGCCGGAATGTCCAGCAATGCCACTCCCATTTCGCCGGGAACATCGATGCCGGCGGACTGCAATTCATCGGGCAGCTGGATGCGCGGCGAAACGATCGCGTCGATCCGGTTTTTCCGGATCCATTGTACCAGGGGTGCGGGATCGAACTGTTCGTAAAAGTGCGCCGGCAGCTCCTGCGTAAAGCCGCGCACGCTTTTCCAGAGCAGGTAGGCGGAATACCAGCGGTGACGGGTCCGCACGTCGAGGATGCGCTCCAGGGCCAATCCGATCCGGCGGTAGCCGAGCCGCTCCATGGAATAGAGGGCGAGCAGCATGCCGTCGAAATGGTCGTGCCGGGCGCAATCGAACCGGGGCGCATCGAGGGTCTCCGCCAGCTCGACCACGCTGAAGCGGCTCCAATCGAACTCGAACGTGCGCTGCCCATTCTGCTCGAAGTCGCCCCCCAGCGGCGCGATCATCAGTCCGTCGATGCCCCGGGTCCACAGCATGCGGGCCATCTTTTCCATCGCCATCCCGGGTTGCCGCAGCCAAAAGGGTTCCAGCACATAGCCATACTCCATGGCGCGCGCCTGCGCTCCCTCGAAGCACTCCACATGGTGCCGCCAATGGCGCCAACCATCCTCGGTGCGGTCGCTGGTAAGGAAGGCGAGCCGTTCCTCGGCCTCGATATGGCGGCTTTTGGCGAGTTCGGCCATGGCCCGCGAAACCTTGGGGTTGGGCTGGTAGCCCAAATCGTCGGCAATGGCGCGGATGCGCGCCTGGGTTTCCTTCGACACCTGCGGGTCGCCCCGCAGCGCCAGCGAAACGGTCATGCGCGAAACGCCCGCCTGTTCCGCAATCTCCTTCAGCCGAACCATGATAGCCATCTCCCGGTGTTGGCGCGGATGCTACGCGGTTCCCCCTGTAAAAATCCAGCGCGATGACAATTTCGCGCGGCAGCGCGTCTTTTGGCCAAGTTCCGCCACCGGACTAGTCCTCTTCGCCTGGTGCTGAAATCCTCAGATCGTCCAGCACCCGGTAGAACACCGGTGTTGCGAGCAGGGAAAACAGCATGGAAATGCAAAGGGCTCCGATGATTCCGATCGCCAGCGGACGGAGCATGTCGGCTCCGTGGCCAATCCCCCAGGCCAGCGGCACCATGGCGAGCACCGTGGACAAGGATGTCATCAGGATTGGACGAAGGCGCCGGACGCCGGAGCGGATCAGCGCATCATCGACCGTCAGCCCTTCTTCCCGCAATTGCTCAACCATGTCGAGCAGCAGGATTCCGTTTTTGGATACGATGCCGACCCCTATCACGGCTCCGAGGAAGGAGACGATGTTGAAGGTCGTGTCGGTGAGCCACAAGGCGGCCACGGTGCCGAACAGCGCCAGGATTGAACCGAACATGATGGCCAGCGGCTGGCGGAAAGACCGGAACTCGACCAGCAGCAGAATGAAAACCAGCGCTATGGCGAGGATGAGCACGATCAGCAGATTCTTGAAGCCTTCCTGCTGTTGCTGGAAAAGCCCGCCGTACTCCACCGTTCCGGGAGGGATGGCGGGATCCTTGGAGACGGCGGCGCGGATTTTCCGGATGGCGCTTCCGAGGTCGGTGCCTTCCAGCGCGGCCGTAACCGCCACCAGTTGGCGGAGGTCTTCCCGCTTGAGTTCCAACTGTCCCGGGGCTTCAACGACATCGGCCACCTGGGAAATCTTAATGACTTCACCGGTTGGTGTCCGCATCGGAAGCTCCTTCAACAGGGCTACCGATGCGGTTTGTTGCGGATCGGCCAATACGCGGATGGCAACCACCCGGTCGGCTTCGAGCACGGATGAGGCGGTGCTGCCGAGCATGGCGGTGTTGAGCACGTTGGCGACATCCTCGGCATTCAGCCCGTAGCGGATGGCATCCAGCGGACGGATGCGGAAGCTGACGGTCGGCCCGGTCATGCGCAATCCGTCGCTGGTATCGACGACCCCCTCGACTTGCTCGATGAGCGCCTTGACCTCCGGGGCTTTCCGCATCAGCCATTCCGTGTCGTTTGAGAAAAGCTTCACCTCGACCGGATCGGGAGCCTCGGTCAGGTCACCCAGGAGATCGCTCAGAATGCCCGGGAATTCCCACTCGATGCCGGGCAGGGCGGCGTTGAACTTGCGCCGCAGTTCCGATTTGACCTCCTCGGTGGTGCGCTGGCGGTCGGGTCGCAGCTTGACGAGAAAGTCGCCCTTGTTCGGTTCCGCGATGGCGAGCGCCAGACGTGCGCCGGTTCGGCGGGAATAGCCTTCCACTTCCGGCGTGGAGCGGAGAATGGCCTCGGCCTGCTGCATCATGCGGTCGGTCTCATCCAGGCTGGTTCCCCATGGCGTGAGGCAGTCGATGACGAAGCCGCCTTCATCCATCTCCGGCATGAAACCGGTTTTCACGTGGTTGTAGGTGGCCCAGCCAGCCCACCCGATGCCGCAGCAGGCGAGCAGTACGATCCACCGCCAGCGAAGCGCCAGCCGGAGAATCTTTTCAAACGCGTTCCGCAAGGGGTGCAGCAGGAATCCGCCCTCGGATGACGTGTTGAAGTGGGTCGGTTGATTCTTGCTGCGCAAAAACCAGGAGGCCAGCGACGGTGTCAACGTGACGGACAGGACAAGCGAGGTAACCAGCGCCGTCACCATGGTAAGCGCCAGCGACCGGAAAAACACGCCAGGCAAGCCGTCCAGAAAGGCCATCGGAATGAATACGACCACCGGGGTGAAGGTCGAAAAAACGAGCGGCCGCCAGATCTCCTGCATGCCACCGACAATCGCCTGGCGGCGGGGAATCCCTCGCGCGGTTTTTTCAACGATCGATTCCATGACCACAATGGCATCGTCGATGATGATGCCGATCGCTGCCGCGATGCCGCCCAGCGTCATCAGGTTGAAGGTCAGGTCCGCCGCGAACATGACGACGACGGAGGCCAGGACGGAGACCGGAATGATGACGACCCCGGTGACGACGCTGCCCCAGTTTTTCAGGAAGAGGTAGAGGATGGCCACGGCGAAGAGCAGTCCGACAATGATGGACTCCCAGACGCTTTTCACCGATTCCTTAACCAGCAGCGACTGGTCGTAGTAGAACGACAGATGCATGTCCGCTGGCAGCGTATGCTCCAGTTCGGCCATCTGTGCCTTGAGGTCCCTGGCGATGCTCAGGATGCTGCTGCCCTTGGGTTGCGCACGGATGTTGAGCAGCACCGCCCGCTGGCCTTCCGCATTGACAACGTTGAACACCGGCTCGGGCCCGCGCTTGACGGAGGCGAAGTCGCCGACGCGGACGGGATGCCCGTCCCGCAGCGCAACGATGGTTTGTTCGATGTCCGCCGGGTTTTTCACCCGGTTGTCTACCAGCGCCAGGTAGATCGTGTAGTTTTCCATGTGGAATCCGGACGGAGCCACCAGGTTGTTCCTTTCAAGCGCTCCGGTGACATCGGGGAACGCCAGGCCGTATTCCGCCAGCCTGACCGGATCGACGACGATGTGGTACTCCGGCGTGCGCCCGCCGGTAATGTCGACGCGGGCAATGCCGGGAATGCGGAGGAACTGGGGCTTCAAGTTGTAGCGGGCGGTTTCCCAAAGTTCCATGATGTCGCGTTCCTGGCTTGTCAGGCTGATCCCAAGGATGGGGAACGCATTGAATGTAAGCCGCCACACCGTGCTCTTGGTCGTCGCAGGAAGCGTTGCCTTGAGCTGGGATATGCGGTTCAGGACGTAGAGTTCCGATTCGACCATGTCCACCTGCCAGTTGAAGAAGACATTCACCTCCGCCGAGCCGCGTCCGGTCGCGGAACGAACCTGGACCACGCCGGGGATGTCCTTCATCGCCTCTTCGACCGGGCGGGTTATGGTCGCCATCATCTCGTCCGCCGGCATGACCCCGTTGTCGATCAGCACGACACAGCGGGGGAAATCGGTTTCCGGGAAGACGGACGAGGGCATGTGCAGGGCGCAGTAAACCCCCGCCGCACAGAGCGCGAGCGTCAGCACAACAATGGCCAGCCGGTGTCGTATGGCGCTTTTTCCGATTCCGGCGGCCTCCGGTTGGAGCACGTGGTCGACGAGTTCTTTTTTGCTGTTCATTTCCAAGCCCCTTTATTGCGCCGGATTCTTGACGGTGATGCGCGTCGTTTCCGGCAGCGCATAGGATCCCCGCGTGACGACCGTCATGCCTTCGGCCATTCCCTCGCCGTGGATCTCAACCCTTCCATTCTCAATAAAACCCGTATCCACGGCCACTTTCCGGGCGGTGTCGCCCTCGACAACCGAGAGGGTGCTTTTCCCGACATAATCCGTATAGATGCTTTCCACCGGAACCGTCAGGCAGTTTTCCTTTTCGGCGATGGCCACGCGGATATGGACAAACTGACCTGCCCGCAGTCCGTTGCCGGACGGCAGGGAACAGTGGATCGTGACTGTGGCGCTATCGGGATCGGCATGCGGGTTGATGTGGCTGACAGATCCGTTCCGGGCCAGAGCCTCGGCATTTTCTCCGGGGTTTTCGTAAACATGGACAGACTGCCCCTTGGCCAGCAGGCCGATTTCGCGGACTGGAACCTTCGCGACGACGACCAGCCGGGACAGGTCGGCCAGCGAACACAGCGGCTGCCCTTTTCCAACGGTTTCACCAGCCCGGGCTTTTATACCGGTCACCGTGCCGGCGAATGGGGCGGTCACGGTGGTGAGCGCCAAGCCGGTCCGGGCCCGGACGAGAGCCGCCTGCGTCTGGTCAAACTGCCGCTTCGCTTCCAGAAAGGTCCTCTCCGATGCGGCACCGCCTGAATGCAGCGCCTTCTGCCGGGCGAAGTTGTTTTCCGCAAAAGCGGCGTCCGCCGTTGCTGTTTCCACTTCCGCTGCGGCAAAACGGGAATCCATTGAGAACAGGAGATCCCCTTTTTGAACCTGCTGGCCTTCCGTGCAATTCACCTGCTCAACGAGGCCGTCGGCCGTGGCGGTTACCTGCATGGACGCGGCTGGGGTGGATTCCGAGCCGGGATCGGCCGAAACCGTGCCGTAGAGATGCAGGTAGTGCCGCAGGGTTTGTTTCTGCACAGCTGCGGTTTCAACGGCCACATTGGTTTGGATTTCGTCCTCTTCGACTTGCGGGGAACGAACCTTTTTTACAACGACAACGGCCACCACCGCACAGGCAGCCAGAACGGCGAAAATGGCGGTAAATTTCGGATTCAACGGGTTCATTTGCTTTCTCCTTTGTCCATGGATGGTTCATTCATCGGCCAATCTCGCATGGCCGCAGGATGCTGCATCGCATCCTCCAGGCGGCCCATTGCTTCAAGTCCGTTTACCTGCGCATGCAAAAGCTCCTGCTGCGCGCGGCTGTGTTGCAGCGACGACTGAATGGCCTCCCATTCGGAAACCTCGCCGAGGCGAACCATTTCCGCCGTCGTCTCCGCAAGCCTTCCGGTCTGCATGCCCAGTTCCTTGGCCGTGTGCAGCTGCGCTTCGAAGGCGCCATAATCGGCAACCGCCAAATCGATTTCCGCCGCGACCGCTTCCTGTCGTTGCAGAAAGAGAGCGGCGGCGGCATCCCGCTTGGCTTCCGCCGACTGGATGGCACCCTGGTTCCGGTTGAACAGCGGCAGGTTGAGCGAAACGCCCAGCGACCACTTGTCCTCGCTCTGGTCGAACGTATAGCCGGGGCCGATATGCACATCCGGATATTGCTTCGCCACCTCCTCCTTCAAGGCCATCTGCGCCGCATTGTATTCCGCCAGCGCCGCCAGCAGATCCGCGCGGTTGAGCAGGGCTGCGCGCCGGGCTTCGGGAACCGGAAGGGAGCCGGGCTGCGTTTCAAAACCGGAAAAGTCGAACGCGACCCCTTCCAACGCGCCGACCGGCAGGCCGATGGCCTGGGCCAAATGCGAGAGCGCCTGCCGCTCCTTCCGTTGCATCTCCGCCACGTCATTCCTGCCGATCTCAAGCGCCATCGAGGCACCCTGCATGTCCACGTCCGAGATGTCGCCCGCCGCCAGCCGGCCGGAGAACTGCCTTTGCCCGGCAAGCAACCACTCTTGCCGCTGCTCCACTATCGCGACGCCTTGCCGGGCCGCATGGAGTTCCAGCAGGGCGGTGCGGACGCTGCTGCGTATTTCCCATGCCTTGGCGGCGAGGCCTAGCTTGGCGGCCTCAAGCCGAAAGTCCGCTTGGGCCATCCGGGCGGATCGCTTGCCCATGGTCTCGATGGGGAAATCGACGGCCAGATCCAATATCCATGGCGAGATATCCGCACTGGAAGGCGTGGATGAATTGAAGCCCGGTTTTACGCCGATTACGGGGTTCGGACGCTCGGCGGCCGAAACTTGCGCGCCCTGCGTTGCGCGCAACCAAGCCCGCATCTCCTTCAGCTCGGCATTGTAATAAAACGCCGCACGGGTGAGTTCATCCAGCCCCCAGCCTTGCGGGCCGGGAACGGAATCCCCAAGCCATCCGGCCAATCCGGCGCTGGCAAGCGTGCGTTGGTTGAAATCATCCAGGGTCTGTTCCGGGGAAAGCGTCGCCTCGTGGAACCGGTAGCAACCGGTCAGGCAAAGCAATCCCGCCAATACGCTGTTCATTCGCATTTTTCCACCTTTGTTCCGTTAAAAAAATCCAGTTGTTCCATCATGAGAAGCCTCCTTCGCTTGCGGTGATCGCATCCAGCGCCGC
>JBGSLE010000408.1:0-7544 GCA_041740875.1 Pontiella sp.
ACGGCGTCGATCCGGCCAACGCCAAGCCGGGCGTCGATGCCGCGCTGGCGAACGCCAAGAGCTACCTGGCCGCAAACCCGGCCGATACGCTGGTGCTCTATTTCCCGGCGGGCATCTACCAGTTCCACCATCCAACCTCCACGGCCATGGATGTGCGGAACATGTCCGGGGGAAACCTGGTTTTGCGCGGAGCGGGCCCTGGCCTGACGACGCTGGAGTTCGACCAATTTGACCAGTTCTCTATCTTCATCCGGGGCAGCGATTCCGTAACGGTCGAACAGATGCACCTGACCCGCACCGGCAACAAGGTCGATGACTTGTGGGGCCTCTACACCTCGCAGGGCGATGTGACCGAGGTTGCAGCCGGCCGCATCCGTTTTCAGGTACACGCGGGCTTTCCCGACCCCAAATGGCTGTTCGATACGGCCGGCACGGCCAACGAACGAACCCTGCTGGTGTTCCGCGGAGCGGATCTCGATCCCGAGCTGGATCCCAGGGCCGACAAAATCAAGCTGGGTGCCATGTCCTTCATAAGCAACGGGCTTTATGACGCCGTGCTGGAGAATGCCAATCTGCTGCCGAATGTTGTGGTTGGGGACCGGGTCGCGCTCAAAACCAAGGTCGGGGCGCAGACCTTCCGTGTATTCGATTCGGACGATTGCACGATCCAGGACGTGCGCATTACGCGGGCGGCGGGCAATCCGATCCGCATGCCCTATGGCGGCAACAACATGGTCGTGCGGCGGGTCGTGATTGATCGCCCCGATCCGATCAACGGCCGCGCCCCGTTCTTTTCCGGCCCGGGCGGCGGCATCCAGCTCTATGCCAGCGACGGCGGGCCGGTGGTGGAGGATTGCGTCGTGGTGGGAACGGCCGACGACGGCATTGCCGTTTTCAGCGATAACCCGAACCAGCTGGCCACCAACTCCATCGTGCGCCGCAACATTGTCCGCGACAACCAGGCGCGCGGCATCCTGATCACCCATACCGACGGTGGACTCTGCGAGAACAACACCCTCATCCGCAACCACGATGTCTCCATCCGCTTCCAGGTCGAAAGCAGCGCCGAGGGCGTCACCACGGCTGCGGTGAAAAACTGGACGGTGCGCGACAATACCCTGATCCAACCCTGGACGGCGGCCACCTTCCGCTTCGTGACCGAGTGTACCAATGCCGGCTTGCACGATAACAACGCGCTGGTCCGCAACATCGTTTTGCAGGCCTCGAAAAACTGCAACGTCGTGCAACTGAGCAACGTGGACCGCGCGACGGTGGCCGAAAACGAAATCCTCTCGTTCTCGACGGAAGAGGATACGCCGCTGTGGGGTTCCAGCGACGCGCTGGTTCAGATTCAGGAGGCGAATGCGCTGAGCGGCAGCAACAATGTCTATTCGGGTTCCCTCGGCGGCCGCGCCCCCATCGAACAACTCGACCCGACAACGTCCGTTTCCCTGGAATGGAAGCCCGCCGTGAGTTTGCGCATCCCTGCATCCGAGGATGCCTATGTCGACAGCAAGAGTCCGGATCGCAACCAGGGCTCGGTAGGTTTCATGAAGAGCGACAACAGCACCAATCGCCAGTGGCTGGGGTTGGTCAAGTTCGCCGTTCCCGCCATCCCTGCGGATTACCGGATCGTATCGGCGCGGCTGCGCATCATGCCGAGCGAGATCTATCGCCCGGTGCAGACCCCGCTGGTGTTCGCCTGCGCCGACAACGGCTGGAGCGAATCGGGCGTCAACTGGAACAACCGCCCGGCGCAAGGGAGCCTGATCGACGACGCGCCCGGCAAATTCGTGGCGGGCAACCTGGTCGAGCTGGATGTCACCAGCGCGGTGGCGGCGGGCGCGACCCATTCGTTCTATCTGCAACACGCCGGCGGCGAACCCTACAGCCAATACGCCACCCGCGAAAACGGCCTCTTCCTCGCGCCCGAACTGGTCATCGAAACCGCGCCGATCAACGCGTCCTACTCCGCCTGGATCGGTCCGTACGATACCGGCCCGGCCACCGGGTTCATGGACGATCCGGACGGCGACGGTCTCGTCAACCTCCACGAGTATGCGCTCGGAGGCAACCCGACCAACGGCTTCGTGGATGGCCAGATCCCGGTCCTGAACACCGTTCCGGGTGCGCTGAATTACATCCACGCCCAGCGCAGCGACGACGCCAGCCTCGCCTACTATCTCGAACTGACCGATGACTTGGCCTGGTCCGCCTGGACAAACAGCGGCTACACGGTCGTGGGCACCAACGTCACGGGTGGAACGTTCGACTACGTCACCAACGCGATTCCGATCGAAGCCCCGCAAAAGTTCATCCGTTTGATTATCGAATAGAAGCAAATGCCTTCCGAGCGGGAGTGCAAGGCAGGCAGAGAAAGCAATGAACAAAGGAGAAACAGCAATGAAAAGAAACGCACTGGCAATTGCATTGGCCATGTTTGCGGCCGCAGCGCAGGGGGTTCTGGTCGTTAACTATAACTACGACTTTTTGAACGCTTCGGCTTCGACCCTTTCCGGCAGAACGCTGGACTTGGGCGATGGAACCACAGGAACGAAGGGGATGTCCTTCAATGCTGCAACCGCAATGATTGATGGAACATCGAGTGCAGGCCCGGGTTCCAGCAGTGTGGTCGTTTACGGCGGATGGAAGGCTGTGATTTCAAATGGAGCCAACATTTCTACCTCCGCTGACACTCCCTCCATGTCCTCAAGCAATGGGCGTTTGGTTTCTCAGGCACCTAATGTATCAGCGGCCGGTGTAACCTGCTCTGCCCAGGCTGTCGTGCTGTGGGACTCCGCGAATTTCCTGGGCGGATCGCTGGGGGCGGGCCAGACCTATGGCTTCGATGGATCTGCAGACAGTTCTTTTGCAATCAATCTTTTCCGGCTGGACGGAACCGCCCGCATGGTGGTGAGAGAGGGGAGCGACTATTTCATTTCGCAAGCATTCGCAACGGCGCTAGGTTCATACACCCTCAAGGCCACGGATGTTCAATGGGCGGCGTATGATCCGGTCTCCGACTTCACCGTCGTTCCCGGGAGCGGGTTTGCGGCCAAAACCTTCTCGAACGTAACCGCCATCGGATATTACGGCAATGTTGCGCGTACCGGGAATCAGGGTCGTCTGATTCTTGCCGATCAGGGGCTCGATGTTAACTTGTCCGTCATCCCCGAACCGGCCACGTTGAGCCTTGTGCTGGCGATGGGTGGTGGACTCGTCTGGATACGGCGTCGTTTCTTCATGGGCTGATTCGCTCAATCGGTTTGAACCGGTTGGGAAACGTCGTGAGGTCGATAAGGAGGATCAATGAACTACCTGAAAAAAGCACCGGAAACGGCATGGAGAATCATTGCGGGGTGCGCGCTGTCGGCCACCATCGTGCAGGCAGACGTGGCGGTGCAGTTTGCGCCCTTGAGCACATCGACCCAACCGGCGCTGCGGGCGGCGACGACGACTTCCGGCACCAGCAAGGTTTGGAATTTCAGCGACTCCACGGAGCTGTTTGCCGGCACCGCCGCCTCGGGCACGAAGATCTATGGCGGAATGAGCGCTGCGGTAACCGTCGGCCCCATTGTCAGCGATCCCTCGATTTCATTGGTCAACGGGCGGCTGGTGGTTCAGGCCACGGGCGGGGCAGGCTATGTGGGAACCCTCAAGGGCGCCTTGGTTTGGGACAAGGCCGATTTCCTTGCGGCAAGTACCGAACCGTTTGTGTTCGACGACGCCAGTTCGCTGAGTGTGACCCTGTTTCGCAACGACGGCCTTGTGCGCTGGGTGCTGCGCGATGGCGGCACCTATTACATCTCCGAAGCCACCGTGGTCGGGCAGGTTTCCGCCACCCTTTCCGGCACCGACGGCGTCCAGTGGGCCGCATGGGATCCAACCGCCAACGGCGGCGCGGATTTTGCCAACATTCCCACGAACGGCTTCGCCGCGCACAGCTTTGCCGACGTCACCGCAGTGGGCCTCTACTTCCAGGCGCAACGGGGTGCCGATCTGGTGCCGCGGTTTACCCTGAGCGACGGAGCCGGAGGCGGGTTTGCCGCCAACCTGACGGTGGAATATGACCGCATCACCTCGCTCGCCAGCGGCGCATGGGAATCCGCTGCTATCTGGAGCGGCAACACCGTTCCCGCCAGCGGCGACGACGTGAATCTTTACAATGCCGCCGAAGTGACGATTAGCAACAGCGCCGCCTGCGCCAACCTTTCGATTGGCGATCGGGCCAGCGCCTCCCGCTTGCTGCTCCAAAGCGGCAGCCTTGAAGCCGAGAGCATCCACCTGTCGGAAAACGGTACGGTGGCCTCGGCGGAATTGCGCGTTGCCGGCGGAACCTTGGCGGTTCCTGTCCTGCGGGTAGGCGACAGCGATACCGATGCGGCCACCACCACCCGGTTGGTGTTCAGCGGGGGAGCCTCTTCCGTGTCGGAGGTGCAACTCTCTTCGCTCGACGGCCAGGTGGATGTCGTGGTGGATGGCTCTGCCGCCAGCATCGACATTGGGACGTTGGCGGCCCATGCCGGCGCGAGCAATCCCTACCTGTTCACCTTCCTTCCAGACGCCGACGGCGTTTCGCCGATCCAGGTCGGCGGAACGGCGGACGTCGGCAGCAACCTGGTTGCCGTGACGGTCGATTTTGCCAACTATGCCGCAGGGGTGCAATCCATCGAGTTGCTGGCGGCCGGCACGTTCAGCGGCACTTTTGCGGACATTTCCGTGAAAAACCTCAGCCCGTACATCACCGCCCACGCGGTTGTGGACGCAACCGGCCTCTCCATCGAGCTGGCACAGAACGACACCGGGCTGGCGATCGGCGAAGACGGGCAGCCGATCGACATCGAGATGGAGTTCGTCGCTCCGCACTGGAAGCTGCGCTGGCCGACCGCGCTCGGCAAGCGCTACCAGGTCCAGGTTTCCCGCGACGGCTTGCAGAGCTGGCAGGCGCACGGCGAGCCGATCATCGGTACCGGCTGGGCCCATTATTCCTACATTCCGATGGATTCGATCGGCAACGCCGGGTTCGCCAGGGTCCTGGTCTCCGACCGCGCCGGCGAAACGCAGGCCTCATCGCCGCCGAACATCCTGATGCTGGTGTCGGACGACATGAACGACTGGCCCGGATTCGCTACCGGGCATTCATTCACGCCGAACCTTGATGCGCTCGCGGCGCGCGGCATGGGATTCCGCAATGCGCACATTTCGACCACCTACTGCACGCCGTCGCGCAACGCGCTGTTTACCGGGAAGCACCCGGTCAACACGGGCTTCTACGAGAACAACGTGCATTTCTTCAGCCGTCCGGACCTCGAAAGCCTGCCGGCCTATTTCAAGCGCGCGGGCTACGACACCTACGGCGCAGGCAAGGTCTACCACCACATGCCGGGCTATATCGACATGGCGGCCTACACCGAATACTACCATTGGAATCCCAACGAAAAAACGCGCGGCTGGCCCTACAACGCCTGGTCGGAAGACAATCTGGCTCGCCCGACCGACCCCGTGCTGCTCGCACGCGAATATGGCGCCATTCCGAACGAGCAGGAGCCTTTCATGGCCGACTCGATGACGGCGGATTTTGCCATCGCCAAGCTCCAGGAGACGCGCGACAAGCCCTTCTTCATGACCATCGGCACCTATGCCCCGCACCTCAGCCGCTTTGCTCCGCAGAAATATTTCGACCTCTACCCGACCAACAGCATGTACCAGCCTGAGATCCATCTCGACGACCTAGACGACCTCGACCCGTCGATCCGGATGACCCTGCCCAAGACGCTAGAGGGGGAGATCGACTACGAGGCGCTGGCGCGTGAAATCCAGTCCTACCATGCCTGCGTCACCTATGCCGACGCCCAGCACGGACGCATCCTCGATGCGCTGGCCGCAAGCGCCTACTCCAGCAATACCATCGTCGTTTTTTGGAGCGACAACGGCTACCACCTGGGTGAAAAACTGCGCGACGGCAAGCATACCGTCTGGGAACGCACCAGCAACGTGCCCTTCATCTGGGCGGGTCCGGGCATCCCCGGAAACAGGGTGTACGACCATGTCGTGGAAATCCTGGACATCTATCCCACCCTCGTCGAAATGGCCGGGTTGCCCCAAAAGGATGGACTGGATGGAACCAGCCTCGTGCCCGTCTTCCAGAACCCGACGAACGACTATGGCCGCGTGGCCGTGCAGGTTTCGGCCGAAGGCACCGACGTTGCCATTATCACCGACGATTGGCGCTACATCCACCGGCCAGGCAAGATCTGCGAGCTCTACGATTGGCGCGCCAGCGCGCCCGGCGGCCCCGACACGTTCGAGTTGAACAATCTCATCAACGATCCCGCCTACGCCTCCGTAGTCGCCGAACTCTCCGCGCATGTGCCGGCCCATCCGGCGGCTCCCGCCGCGGTGACCGGGAAAACCCCCGGCGACCTGCGCCTCATCACCGCCGAGATCGACCCCGCGCTGGGTGAATCCTATTATTGGGAGCTGATCCAATAACGACGCTGATGGCGCATGGCACAGCGCCTGCTCGCCTCCGGGAGCGAGCCTACGAAAATAGGGTATGGATGGTTGACAGGGGCGTTGATGGTGTATAGAAAGTGGGTATTCGCGGCGGCACCTGCCGCAGGCCTTCCTGCCTGCAAGAACCCGGGCGCAAACGGAAGACCGTGACGGATCGGAAAGGCGGAAGGTACGAAAGTATGTTGGATATGAATAAGGCATTGATCATGGCCCTGCTGGCCTGGGCGGGCGTGGCGGCGCAGGCCGCCAAGCCGAACGTCATCTTCATCATGGCCGACGACCTCGGCTACGGCCAACTCGGCTGCTACGGCCAGAAGATGATCCAGACTCCGCGCCTCGACCAGATGGCGCGGGAAGGGCTGCGGCTGACCGACTACTATTCCGGCACGGCCGTCTGCGCGCCGTCGCGCTGCGCGTTGATGACCGGATTGCACGTCGGGCACGCCTATATCCGGGGCAACCACGAAATCCAGAAGACGGAGGAGCACGAAGCGGGGCAGCTCCCGATTCCCGCCGCAACCATCACGGTGGCCGAAAAGCTCAAGGACGCAGGATACGCCACCGGGCTGGTCGGCAAGTGGGGGCTGGGCTATCCGGCAAGCGAGGGCGATCCGCTCAACCAGGGGTTCGATTTCTTCGCCGGCTACAACTGCCAGCGGCAGGCGCACGACTACTATCCCGGCTGGGTTTGGCGCAACCGCGAGAAGGTCGAACTGGGGCCCAAGGAGACGCCCGAAGGCTACAGCCACTATTTCATGACCCGCGAGGCGCGCGCGTTCATCGCCTCCAACAAGGACCAGCCCTTCTTCCTCTACCTGGCCTACACGATCCCGCATACAAAGCTGCAAATCCCGTCCTCCGATGCGGCGTACAAATTGTATGGAAACAAGGATTGGCCGGAGGCCCAGAAAAAGCACGCCGGCATGATCACGCTCATGGATAGCGACATCGGCGGCATCCTCGACCTGCTCAAGGAGCTGGGCATCGAGCAAAACACCCTGGTCGTCTTCACCAGCGACAACGGCCCG
>JBGSLE010000409.1:0-4204 GCA_041740875.1 Pontiella sp.
GCCCGCCGGTGCGGCTCCCGCCCCCGCCGTAGGCGGCCTTGGTTCCCCCGCCGCCCCCGCCACCCACAACAGCCGGAAAAAGCCGCTCAAGACACGGCTGCTGGCCTGCCAAAAGATCACGGGCCGGTTTTCCGAAAAGGATATCCGCCACATCGAGATCGACCTCGCGGGCTCCGGACTGGCGTATTTGCCCGGCGACTCGCTCGGGGTCTGGTTCAAGAACGACGAGGAACTGGTGGACGACCTGCTCGGCCTGCTCCAGATCGACCCCGCCGCCACCGTCCACGTCCACGACGAACCGGTTGCTGTGAAGGATGCGCTGGTCGAGACCTTCGAGCTGACGCTGCTGCACCCGGCGTTTGTCACCGACTATGCGGAATTGATCGACCACCCCGGCCTGCGCGCCATCGCGGCGGAGACCGATTCGCTGCGCGACTACGCCGAAAACCGCCAGATCATCGACGTCGTCCGCGAATATCCGGCGTCCGTCGACGCCCAAGCCTTCCTGGGCCTGCTGCGCAAGCTCACGCCGCGGCTCTACTCCATCGCCTCCAGCCAAAGCGAGGTAGAGGAAGAGGTGCATCTGACGCTCGGCGTGGTGGCCTACGAGGCGCACGGCCACTACCACCTCGGCGGCGCGTCGGGCTACCTCGGCCACCGGCTGAAGGAGGGCGAGGACGTGCTCATCTATGTCGAGTCCAACGACAATTTCCGCCTGCCGGCCGACCCCGCCAAGCCGGTCATCATGATCGGCCCCGGCACCGGCATCGCCCCGTTCCGCGCCTTCGTGCAGGAGCGCGCCGCGACGGGGGCCTCCGGCGAAAGCTGGCTCTTTTTCGGCAACCCTCACTTTACCGAGGATTTCCTCTACCAGACCGAATGGCAGGAATTCCTGAAAGACGGCGCGCTCACCCGCATCGACCTCGCCTTCTCGCGCGACCAAAAGAAGAAGGTCTACGTCCAGCACCGCATCGCCGAACAGGCGCAGGAGATCTGGAACTGGATCCAGCGCGGCGCCCACCTCTATGTTTGCGGCGACGAAAGCCGCATGGCGCGCGACGTCCACCAGGCGCTGCTCGACGTCGTGCAGGCGAAAGGCGGCTACACCGCCGAGGAGGCCGAGGAATACCTCGTCCAGCTCCGCAAGGAAGGCCGCTACCAAAAGGATGTCTACTAGGAGTTTCCCATGTCCGACGAAAAAAAACTGGTCGAAGTCGAGCACATCAAGGCCCGTAGCCGCCACCTGCGCGGCACCATCGAGGAAGGGCTGAGGGACCGCACCACCGGCGCGCTTCCCCCCGACGACACGCAATTGTCCAAGTTCCACGGCTTCTACCAGCAGGACGACCGCGACCTGCGCGAGGAGCGCCGCCACCAGAAGCTCGAACCGCTCTATAGCTTCATGCTCCGCGCCCGTGTGCCCGGCGGCGTCATCAAGGCCGCGCAATGGAAGGCGATCGACGCCATCTCGCGCGAACTCACCGGCGGCGGCATCCGCCTCACCACGCGCCAGACCTTCCAGTTCCACGGCATCTTCAAGAAAAACATCAAGCCGCTGATCCAGGGGATCAACAAGGCCATGATCGACTCCATCGCCGCCTGCGGCGACGTCAACCGCAACGTGCTCTGCAACACCAACCCGCTTGAATCGGCCCTGCACGAACGGGTGTACCGCGACGCCGTGGCGATCAGCTCCCACCTGCTGCCAAAGACCCGCGCCTACCACGAAATCTGGCTCGACGAGGAAAAGGTCGCCGATTTTTCCGAGGAGAAGGAGCCGGTTTACGGCGACACCTACCTGCCCCGAAAATTCAAGATCGCCATCGCCGTCCCGCCCCACAACGACGTCGATGTCAACGGCAACGACCTCAGCTTCGTCGCCATCGTCGAAAACGGCGAACTCATTGGCTACGACGTGCTGGCCGGCGGCGGCATGGGCAGTACCCACGGCGAACACGACACCTACCCGCAAATCGCCAAAAACCTCGGTTTCATCACCCCGGAAAACGTCCTGAAGGTGGCCGAGGCCGTCGTCACCACCCAGCGCGACTTTGGCGACCGCACCAACCGCAAGCACGCCCGGCTCAAATACACCATCGACGACCTGGGCGTGGAGGATTTCAAGGTGCATGTCGAAACGCGCTCCGGCGTCGCCTTCGCTCCGCCGGAGCCCTACCAATTCACCATGCACTCCGACCGCTTCGGCTGGACCGAAAATGCCGACGGCAGCTGGAACCTCACCCTCTTCATCGAGCATGGCCGCATCCGCGACCACGCAGACGGCCCGCAAATGCTGACCGGCCTGCTGAAAATCGCCGACCTTCACGGCGGCGACTTCCGCATCACCGCCACGCAAAACCTCATCGTCGCCAAAGTCGAAAAATCGAAGAAGGCGAAGATTGAAAAGCTCGCCAGGGAACACAGCCTGCTGCGCGAAGCCAGCGTCCTGCGCCAGAACAGCATGGCTTGCGTCGCCCTGCCCACTTGCGCGCTCGCCATGGCCGAAGCCGAACGCTACCTGCCCAGCCTGATCACCAAGCTCGAAGCCATCGTCGACCGTCACGGCTTATCGGATCAACCGATCGTCGTCCGGATGACCGGCTGCCCCAATGGCTGCGCCCGCCCCTTCCTCGCGGAGATCGCCTTCGTCGGCAAGGCTCCCGGAAAATACAACCTCTACCTCGGCGGCGACGGCAAGGGTACGCGGCTGGTGAAGCTCTACCGCGAAAACATCGGCGAAGAGCAAATCCTCGAAACCCTCGAACCGCTGCTCGCCGCCTACGCCAAGGAGCGCGAGCCCGGCGAGGGCTTCGGCGACTACCTCGTCCGAACCCGCGTCGTGCCGGCCATCTACGACGGCCGCGACTTCCACAAGAATCCCGAGGGCTACCTCTGCAGTGGGATTTGACCCGCTGGCTCGCCGACCCCCATCGTGCTCGTACTCGTAATCGTTCATCGTCCTCGTACTCGTAATCGTGCTCGATTTCCCTGTTTTCGAGGACGAGTACGATTACGAGGGCGAAAAGCGCAGGCGGGTGACGCCCCTACAACGCTTTCCGGCCGATGGCCGGTTAAGCGTTCCTACACCGTCGTTTTATCGTCCTGCTCCGGATTCAACCGTTTGCCCTTTTGCACCACTTCGGCAACGTGATGGGATGCAAATGTCGAACGGGTGGAAGTGTAGGAACGCTTACCCGCGAAACGGAAAGCGTTGGGACCGCAGACAAACGAGCGGAGGTGTAGGAACGCTTACCCGCGAAGCGGAAAGCGTTGCCATCGCAAGACGAACCTCTCGCCGTCGGGCCCTGCGCGAAACTCTGGAAGAACCCGCAACCGTCATGCGTGACGGAGTGTGTGCAGGACGAAGCTAGCGGAGGAAATTGGTATGCCCAGCGTTACGCCTCTCTCTGAGCGAGCTTGCGAGCAATAGAGTGCAGGCGGTGGTTAGCCATAGTTTTCATTTTCGATTTCGTGAAACCTCTTAATATCAGGTTTTGGAAGGTCAGGCTTTGTTATCAGCTCTGCCGGACATTTTCCACCAGTGTATTCTTCGTACCATGGCAAAAGTGACTCTTCAATATAGATGGAGCCACCCCAATGCCTGTTTGTTCCCGCCTTCTTTACACCGGACACCCAGTAAAGATCGCCAGTTTCGATATCAACATGATTGGAGTCGGTTCCTTGGGAACGCTTAAGAGCCATGTCATTAAAATATATAGTTTTCCCGGATGTCGATAGCCACGCATGTGCAATCCATGCCTCATCAGCATCTGTATGCTTTGACCCTTTGAGTTCAATATATCTAATGATTTTCTTCATGATAATTTTTTATGTGGCTAACAGTGTTATTGAACGAACTTTTCTCCACTATGCGCGGGTGCGCAGAGTGAACCAACGCGATGCATAGTTTCAGTGCTATCCGGGAGAGTCAATGATTTTGTAAATTTTTAGCAAGGTTTGATGTTATCTTGCGGATAGTTGTTTTCATGCGTGGTTCGGGTGCCGGTGCATAGGTGATATGCGGAAAGACACCGTGGAGGGGTTTGCGCGGCGGGTGGTTATTCCATTTGAGGGATGTGCGCGGGACGGAGACATCCGGGTTCCCCTGGTCCTCGTGCTCGTCCTCGTACTCGATTCCCCTGTTTGCGAGAGCGAGTACGACGACGATTACGAGGACGAGCACGAAAAGCGCAGGAAGGCGGCG
>JBGSLE010000410.1:0-25199 GCA_041740875.1 Pontiella sp.
GCAGATCCAGGCGATCGAAGAGTGGATCAACAACTACCCAAGGAAGATCTTGGGCTTTGAAAGCGCAGAGGAATGGTTCATTCGGGAGTTGGCGGCATGAGGGGCGAAGAAAAAACCGGACAGTTTGATTTACAGTCTACCGGATGCCCCCTCCGGTAAAAATTCCCAACCAAGTGTTTCCACTCGCTGGAATTTGAGGATAAAGTGCCCGGGTTTCGTTGTGTTTCCGTGGATCGCCGCAGGTAGCGGCAGGGCCAAGCCGGAAAAAAAACATGCGCTGTACACGGAAGATCTCATTGAAAACGGAGAACAGGATGTTGCGGTTTATACGTACGATTGCGCTGATGGCCTGCCTAAGCGGTTGCAGGGAGGAGAATTATGATCCAATGCGGCTAGATCGTTCCGTCGAGCCGCTGTCGCAGTTGATGGCCCTTGCGCTGGATCCGGACAAGGATGTCTACTTCGGATCGCTTTCCACCGAAATCCAGGTTCACTCCGCCACCAAAAGCTTCCGGCTGCATGCACGGGATCTGGGGATCCTTACGATGCGGATCAAGGGAAACGGCGTTGATGAAGAGGTTTCGTTTCAGGAGGGGGAAAAAGGAACGCTGACGGTTACAGCCGCCAGCGAGCTTGAGCCGGCCGTCTATTCGCTGCACACCACATTTACCAATGCCTACAGCCGTCAGGGAACGGGGATCTATAAGGTCGTGTATGAAGGGCGGAACTATCTGTTCACCCAGATGGAGCCGGAATATGCGCGCGAGGCATTCCCCTGCTGGGACGCGCCGGAATTCAAGATTCCATGGGAACTGCAGCTGATCATTCCTTCCAACACCACGGCCGTTGCCAACACGCCGATCAAATCCCAACGGCTGCTCGACGAAGTGAAGGAAGTGGTCTTTGAACCAACCCCACCTATGCCTTCCTACCTCGTGGCGTTCGCGGTCGGCGCGTTCGAGGAAGTGGAGATCCCGGATTTTCCAGTGACAGGAAAACTCATTGTTCCGGAAGGGAAAACCGGCCTTGCCGGGGAAGCCGCCCGGATCTCTCCACCGCTTCTCCAGTCCTTGGAAAACTATTTCGGGATTCCCTATCCCTACGAAAAGCTCGATCAGGTGGCCGTGCCGGAGTTCAACTACGGTGCCATGGAAAATGCGGGGCTGATCACCTATCGCGACACCGCGCTGCTGCGCGACCCCAAAGCCCTGACCCTCGCGCAGAAGCAGCATCTGGCCTCGATCATCGCCCACGAGATGGCGCACATGTGGTTCGGCAACCTGGTTACCCCGGCCTGGTGGGACGACCTGTGGCTGAACGAATCATTCGCTTCGTGGATGGCGCTTAAAACAGTGAACGAGGTCTTCCCCGAATACGAAATGGCGAACAACGACATCGCATCCCGCCAGCATGCGATGGGAACCGATGCGCTTTCCACTTCAAAACCGATACGGCGGCCCATTGCCGCGACTGATTCCATGCAGCATCTCTTTGACGCGCTTGCCTACAACAAAGGCATGGCGGTGCTCGACATGGTGGAGAACTGGATGGGTAAGGACGCCTTCCGCGCCGGCATGACCCAATACATGAACGACAACGCGTGGGGCAACGCCGATGCCTTTGATCTTGCGGAATCGCTCTCAACCGTCGTCGACAGCGATGTGCTGGCCATCATGAAAAGTTTTGTCAACCAGGCCGGCATCCCCCTGCTCACCATTGAGCCCGTCGGTGCCGACCGCCTGCGGATCACCCAGCAGCGGTATACACACTACGGGATCCAGCAAAACGACCCGGCCCGCTGGACCGTTCCGGTGGTTCTTGATTATTCCGACGGGCAGAGCGTCCATACCCAAAAGGTGCTGCTCAAAGACAAATCGCATACGTTCAAACTCGACCATCCGATGGAGTGGCTTTATCCCAACGCGGATGAAAAGGGCTATTACCGCTGGACGTTGCCGCCCGACGCAATGGATGATCTTGCCGCGCAACTTCCGGGGCTTGGAATCCGCAACCGCCTCGGGTTCATCCACAATCTTGAAGCCCTCTTCAGTGCCGGGGCGCTTGAGGCTGGCGACTATCTTCGCCTGATGGCTTCGTTTTCAACCGATCCTTCGCCGGAAGTGCGTCAGGCCGTGGTCGGCAACCTGAACGGCTTTGCCGGGCGGATGGTTCCGCCGGAGCTCGAAGAGGCCTATGGGAATTTCCTATTCAGCGTATTCGGCCCGATGCTCGACGCCATTGGAACAACAAAGATGGATGGCGAACCGGCATTGATTGAAAAGCTGCGCCCCGGACTGATCGATGCGCTGGGCTGGCGCTGCAAGGTTCCTGAATTGCTCCGGCTGGCGGAAGCAAAGGCAAACGACTACATGGCGGATCCCTATTCCGTGGACCCGTCGCTGGCGCAATCTTTTCTCCGACTGGCCGCCATGAACGGGAATGCCGCACTGTTCGAGGCCTATGTTGCAAAGTATGAATCCGCAACGGTTCCGATTGAAAAGTCCACCTATCTCAAAGGCCTGTCAGGGTTCCGCGATCCGGAACTGATGCGGCGCGCGCTAGACTATGCGATCAGCGATGCCGTCCCGCCCCATCAGTTCGGCAGCATTCCCTATAGCCTCTCCGACACCGATTATCACCGGCGGCTGATTTTCCAATGGCTGGAAGCCAACTATGCGACGATTCAGAAAAGGATTCCGGAGCAGTCGCTGAGCTACCTGCCCTGGCTATTCAGCGGCCAATCGCCCGAGCTGTTGAACGAGGCCCAGGCCTTCCTGCTCGCCGACGGCCGGGCAACCCAGGGCATGGAAGTCGAATTTGAAAAAGCCGGAGCTGTGGTTTCGCTCAACGACAGGCTACGGAAGAAAGAAGTCGGGAGTATCAGCCGCTTTCTTCAGCCCTGATTTCACGGATCAGTCCATCCGGTGACTTGAATACGAACTCGTTGTCGTTCCCGAACCGGTGTCCTTCACCGCAATGGGCGCCCGGGCTGAATCATTCGGTTAAATTTACGTGAATTCCCGCGCGGCGCCCTGTAGATTGCGCGCTCGTTTTTCAGGAGAACCCATTATGGCGAAGCAGAAGAAGACGGCGATCGAGCCGACGCGCGAGGAAAACTATCCGGAGTGGTACCAGCAGGTGGTGCGCGCGGCGGAACTGGCGGAAAACAGCGATGTGCGCGGGTGCATGGTGATCAAGCCCTGGGGCTATGCGCTCTGGGAGAACATCCGCAACCGGCTGGACCGCATGTTCAAGGAGACCGGCCACGTGAACGCCTATTTCCCGCTCTTCATTCCCCTGAGCTATCTGGAGAAGGAGGCGGAGCACGTCGATGGTTTTGCCAAGGAGTGCGCGGTGGTGACGCACCACCGGCTGGAAGTGGGGCCGAACGGCAAGCTGGTGCCGGCGGGCGAGCTGGAGGAGCCGCTGGTGGTGCGGCCGACGTCGGAAACGATCATCGGCGCGACCTACGCGAAGTGGGTCCAGAGCTACCGCGACCTGCCGATCCTCATCAACCAGTGGGCCAACGTGGTGCGCTGGGAGATGCGTACGCGCCTTTTCCTGCGCACGGCCGAATTCCTTTGGCAGGAGGGGCACACCGCCCACGAAACCGAAGCGGAGGCGTGGGAGGAGACCCGCCGGATGCTGGAGGTCTACAAGACCTTCGCCGAAGAATACATGGCCATGCCGGTGCTGACCGGCGAAAAAACGGCGGGCGAGCGCTTCCCCGGGGCGGTAAGCACGCTGTGCATCGAGGCGATGATGCAGGACCGCAAGGCGCTGCAGGCGGGAACCAGCCACTTCCTCGGCCAAAACTTTGCGAAGGCCTCGGGCATCCAGTACCAGAGCCGCCAAGGGCAGATCGAATTTGCGTGGACCACGTCGTGGGGCGTCTCCACCCGGTTGATCGGGGGGATGATCATGACCCACGGCGACAATGACGGCATGGTGATGCCACCGCGCCTCTCGCCACAGCATGTGGTGGTTTTGCCGATCATCCGCAACGAAGAGGAGCGCCCGGCGATCATGGCCTACTGCAACGAGATCGCCGCCGGGCTGCGCAAGCAGCGCTACTGCGACCGCGACGTGGAGGTGGTGGTCGATAGCCGCGACATCAACGCCGGCGATAAGGGCTGGGGCTGGGTCAAGAAGGGGATTCCCGTCCGCGCCGAGGTCGGCCCGCGCGATCTGGCTAGCGGATCCGTCTTCATGGCGCGCCGCGACACCGGCGAAAAGCGCGGCGTCGGCAAGGACGATTTCATCGCCGGGATCGCCCAGGTCTTGGAGGAGATCCAGCAAAACCTGCTGGCCCGGGCGCTGGAGCACCGCGCCAAAAACACCCGCGAAATCGACGACTATGCCGAATTCATCCGCTTCTTCACGCCCGAAAACAAGGAGCGCCCGGAGGCGCACGGCGGATTCGCCATGAGCCATTGGTGCGACGGGACGGAGTGCGAGGACAAGATCAACGACGACCTTTCGGTGACGATCCGATGCATTCCGTTCGATCGCGCGGCGGGCGGTCCGGGATCCTGCGTCTGCTGCGGCAAGCCGAGCAGCGGGCGCGTGGTTTTCGCGAAGAGCTATTAATTACCCTCTGGCGCGTATTGCGTATTGCGTGCAAGGCAGCGGTTTCCTAGATTCCCGAACCATGCGTTTCCATAAACAAATCCAACTGCTGGCGCTGGCCGGCCTGTGCCTCGCCGGTGCGGGTTGCCGTTCGACGAAACCCGAAGCACCCTTCGTGATCGAGGAGCAGGGCCGGAGCACCTGGCGCGCGATCTTCGACAAGAAGATGGATACGCCGTCGCACCAGTGGGAGTATGCGCTGCACACGCGCGACGACGGCCGCGAGAAAAAGGCCGAGCGGCGGCTGCTCTACCTGGTGCGCCGCTGGCCCAACAGCCAGGAGGCGCCTTGGGCGGCTCGGACGCGGGCCGACATCCTCCATGCGCAGGGCAAGCCGAAGGATGCGTTCAAGGCGTACCAGCAGCTGATCGACAACTATTCCAGCCGGATGCGCGACTATGACGGCGTGCTCGAGAACCAGTTCGAGATTGCGGTCGAAATCATGAACAAGCGGCGCATGCGCTGGCTGTTCGGCGGCTACCGGGCCCCGGAATATGCCGTCGAGTATTTCGAGTCGATCATCCGCAACGGCCCCCAGTGGAAGCGCGCGCCCGAAGCGCAGTTCCTGGTCGGCCAATGCAACCAGAAGGCCGAGGAGTACGAACTGGCGATCACCGCCTACGGGGTGCTGGGCTACCGCTATCCGGACAGCGGCTACGCCGAAGAGGCGGCATGGCAGCAGATCGTCTGCCTCGATACCTTGCGCAAGGAGTTTCCCAACAGTCCGGAAATCCTCGATCGCACCTTGACCGCCACCACGGTCTTCCTCACCACCTTCGCCACCTCGCCCCGGAAGTCGGAGATCATCCAGTTGCGCAACGATCTCTACGAGGTCAAGGCGGGGAAAACGTTCGACGAAGCGGCCTTCTACGCCAAGGTTCCCAAGGAGCCGAAGGCCGCCATCCTCTATTACGGGAAGATGATCGAGGAATTCCCCAAGAGCAAGCTGGTGCCCGTCGCCGAAGCGCGCATCGCCGAATTGAAGGAGCTGATGGCGATGCCGGAGCGGGCCCGCACGGCCGAAGCGCCACACTCGAAACCGCTCCCGTTCCTTGGAAAGGATTCCGGGCATGCCGAGGGCTAGGATTGCGTTGCTGCCGCTTTTTCTGGCCATCGCGGCGCGGGCCGCGGGCCCGTCCATCGACCTGCCCAAGGAGATTCCGGACGAACCGTTCGACATCCGCGCCAACCGGATCGAATACACCAACGGCACGCTCATCGCCAGCGGCGGGGTCACGGGTCGCTTTGAAAACGCGGAAATCCGCGCCGACCGCATCTCCGGCAATCCCGAAACCGGTGATCTGCGCGTCGACGGCGACATTCATTTCGAACGCGGCAACATGCTCTGGCAGGGATCGGGGCTGGACTACAACTACCTCACCCAAACCGGCAACTTTGGCCCGTCGTCACTCGACTTCGATCCGGTGCTGATGAGCGTCGACCACGTCGAGCGCGTTTCGACCAATGAATTCCTGTTGCGCGGCGCCACGTTCACCACCTGTCCGCTTGAAAAGCAGCACTACCACGTCCGGGCCAAGGAGGCGCGGCTCGTCGATCAAAAATACCTCATCGCGAAGGGCGTGACCGTCTATATCGGCAGCGTGCCGGTCTTCTACATGCCGTACTGGCGGCAGCAACTGACCAAAAGCATCTTCACCTTCAAGGCCGGCTATGGCAGCGAATGGGGTGCCTTTGCGCTAGTGACCGCGACGATCCCGCTGACGGACCGGATCGAATCGGCCACCGACTTCAACCTTTATAGCCGGCGCGGCGTCGGCCTCGGGCAGGGCTTCAGCTGGGAATATCCTCAGGCGGTCGGCAAGTTCGCGGCCTTCTACCTGCGCGATGAAGATCCCTACGCCAAGTATGATTCGCCCGAGGCGATGGAGCAGATCGACACCGACCGCTACCGCATCAAGCTCGAGCACCTGCAGCACTTCACCGACACGCACTACTTCAACACCAAGTGGAACTACCTGAGCGATCCGGCGATCGTGGAGGAGTTCTTCAAATCGGAACACCGCGAAAGCGCCCAGCCTGAAAACTATGCCTCGTGGGTCTATGGCAACAGCACGGTCGGCACCGAGGCGTTCGTCAACAAACGCATCAACGATTTCTACGACAACACGGACCGCGCCGAATATTCCCTCGATCTCTACCGCTCGCGCATCGCCGGCTCGCCGTTCTATTTCCAGAGCGAAAACTCGGTGGCTGCGCTGGAACGCGTCTTTTCCGAAACCAACACGGTGGACGATGCCTATGATTCGGCGCGGGTCGATTCGCTCAACACCCTCTTCCTGCCGCAGCGCTACGGCTTCCTCAGCTTGGTACCGCGCGCCAGCTACCGGGCGACCTACTATTCCAAGTCCGTTGCCGCCACCGGCGGGGGCGAGGAACTCCGCCAGATTCCCGGCGTTGGCCTGGAGGCCTCGGTTGAGGCGACGAAAACCCTCTCCGAGCGCGAGCGTTGGTATGGCCGGGGCCTGCGCCATAAGATCCAGCCCTACGCCGACTATATCTACGAACAGAGTTCGGTCTCTGCGGACGCATTGCTCCAGTTCGACGGGATCGACCAGATGGATGATGAAAACAAGACCAAGCTGGGCGTGCGCAATGTGTTGCAGACCCAGCGGGACGGACAGGTTGCGCGCTTCATCGACCTCGATCTCTACACCTACCACCTGATTGAAAAAGAGACGGAAACCCGCGATTTCGACCTGCTCTACATCGACGCCCGGATGCCGCTCACGCAGCGGACGATGATCGATTACGAAGGCCGCTACGACTGGTACCGGAAAACCCTCCCGTTCTCCAGCACCCGGATCTCGCACGACCGCGACGACTATGTGATTTCGCTCGAACACCTCTACCGCGACTCCATCCAGTCGCTCTGGACCCCGCGCATCGACCTCTACCCGAAGGGCCCGTATTCGCTGGAGGCCTACGCGCGCTACGAGGGGCGCGAGAACGACTTGGAGGAAATCGCGGTGGTGGGCTATGCGAACCGCTGCTGCATGCGCTATGGCCTGGGATTCCAGGTCTACGACGACGGCGAACTGCGCATCATGTTTTCCGTAGGCCTCTCCGCCTTCCCCGAAGCCAGCATTTCCAGCAAATTCTAGGTTTTTGGACTCCCTTTGAACGCGCAGGCGGACAAACGCCTCCAACGTTTGCAAATTGTTTGCGCGGGGCTTCCAATCCGTAAAAAACGTGCTAGTTTCCGCTAGCGTCTAAGGGAACCAAAAGGAAACGAACGTATGACAACAACCCATAGCTTGATCAACCAGTTGATCCAGCTGCAAGAGCTGGTCGTGGCCAACATGCAGAAAAAGGTCTCGATGCCTACCGCACGGCTCGATGAACTCCAGAAGTCGATTTCCACGCTCGGGGCCGACTTGCCCCAGCAGGTCAAGGCGCACTTCAACCGCCTGCTGCAAAAACATCCCGAGGCGATCGTCCCCGTTTCCAGCGGCAATTGCGCCGGATGCGGCATGGCGTTGGCCAAGAGCCTGGTGAACGCCGTCAACAAGGCCGAGGATATGCTCAAGTGCCCCAACTGCGCCCGTTTCCTCTACTATCCCGAACAGCTGGTCGAGCGCGAACGCGTCAGCCGCTCCTATGGCGAAGCCAAAAAGACCGGAATCGCCCGTTTTACCTCGCCCGAACTGATGATCCTTCCGCTCAATGGGGAGACCGGCGAAGAGGTGCTGGCCGAAATATGTGCCCGCATGGCGCAGGAAGGGTTCGTCGTAAACGGCGAACACCTGCTCGACATGGCGCTGCAGCGCGAGGCGATCATCAGCACGGCGGTGGAAAACGGACTGGCATTCCCCCATGTGCGCGGCGTCGAGGGCGGCGGCCTGTCCATGGCGGTCGGCATCCATAAGAAGGGCGTCAAGTTCGGCGGCCCCGGCCGCACGCTGACGCGCATTTTCTTCTTCGTGGTGATCCCGACGGCCACTAGCGCCTTCTACCTCAGGCTGATCTCCGGCCTGGCCCTCATTTTCCGCGACAAGGACGCCAGCCAGCTGCTCCTGGATGCCAATACCGAAGAGGAACTTTGGAAGGCGCTCATCAAGACCACGAAGAAATCCTTCAACTAGCGCGCGAACCACGGCGCACCAAGCGGGAAATCGCGGATGCACTATCTCCATGAATCGCAGATTCTGATCTTCTTGGTGCAGCTGCTCATCCTGATGGGTTGCGCGCGCGGCCTGGGCGAACTGTTCCGCCGGTGGAAGCAACCGGCGCTGACCGCCGAAATCCTGGTGGGCATCCTGCTCGGACCCACCATTCTCGGCCGCTTCCTGCCGGGTGTCCAGGAAGCGCTGTTTCCTCCGGATGCCATCCAGCAGGCCATGCTCGAAACGGTGGCCTGGCTGGGGGTGCTCTTCCTGCTGCTCGATACCGGATTGGAGATCGACTTCTCCATCGCCTGGCGCCAACGGGGCCATGCGATGGTGATCGCGGCCTGCGACATCGTCATTCCCATGCTGGTTGCCTTCCTCTCCGTGGTTTTCCTGCCGGCGCGCTACATGGTCGAGCCCGGGCAGCGCATCGTCTTTTCGCTATTCATGGCCACGGTGATGACCATCAGCGCCATGCCGGTGGCCGCGCGGGTGATGCACGACCTCCGGCTGCTTAAGACTGACCTCGGTTTTCTCGTGATGTCGGCGCTGGCGGTGAACGACATCATTGGATGGGTCGTTTTCACCATCATTCTGGGTGTATTTACCCATTCCACGGTTTCGGTGGCACCCATCCTGGGCGTTTTCATCGCCACCGTGGGGTTTGCCGTACTCGCCCTGACCTTTGGCCGGCGGTGGTCCTCCAAGGTGTTCGACACGGTGGCGGAAAAACGGCTGCCGGAACCGGCCACCTCGCTCACCATCACCGTGCTGCTGGGTCTTCTTTTCGGCGCCTTCACCCAAAAGCTGGGCATACACGCCTTGTTCGGCTTTTTCATTGCGGGAGTGGTGGTGGGCGAGGCCAAGAGCCTGTCGGAGCAGACGCGCGGCATTATTTCCCAAATGGTCCATTCGCTCTTTGTGCCGCTTTTCTTCGCCAATATCGGCCTGAAGATCGATTTCGTCGCGAATTTCGACCTGCCGCTGGCGGCGCTCATGTGCGTTGTGGGCATTGCCGGGCGCTACCTCGGCGCATGGGTCGGCGTCTCCTGCACCCGGGTGCCGCGGGCCAACCGCGACCTGATCGCGATCGCCCACACGCCGGGCGGCATGATGGAGATCGTCATCGCCCTACTGGCGCTGGAAGCCGGGCTGATCACCGCGCAGGTGTTTGTGGCCATCGTGTTCAGCGCGGTCTTCTCGTCCGTCGTGCTGGGGGCCTGGATGAGCCGTTCGCTGGCCCGCAGGGAAGCGGTTTCCCCCGTGCAGTTCCTTTCGCCAAAAGCCGTTGTGCCGGATCTGGCAACCCATTCCCGCGACGAGGCGATACGCTGCCTGGCGGAAAAGGTGGTGGCCGGTAGCGGGATTCCGGTCCAAACCTTGGCCGAAGGCGCCATGGCGCGCGAACGCGAATTCGGTACGGCGATCGGCAGCGGGGTGGCCATCCCCCATCTGCGGCTCGAAGGCTTGATGCATCCGGCGCTGGCATTCGGCCGGTCGGCCGATGGAATAGATTGGAACGCCCCGGACGGAGAACCGGTACACCATGTGTTTTTCCTGGCGACCCCGGCTGGAACGGCCGACCTGCATGTGCAGATCCTCGGCGCCATCGCCCGGGCCATGGAACCGGTCGAAAACCGACGCAAAATCGATGCCGCCATGACCAGTGCCCAGCTCTATTTCGCGCTGGCGGCGCTGCTGGAAAGCGACAAGCGATCCAGGAAGCCGCGGTAAGCCATGCGAATTACGGTCTATGACAGCGGCGGGATGGATGCCGTCCGCCGCCGCAACGCGGTACAGCCGCATGCCATGAAGCGGTTCCGCAACGCGCTGTTCAAGCATGCGCTGGATTGGCCCCAGGCGCTGGAACTGTTGCCCGAAACCGCCCGCGACGACTTTGCCCGCAACGTCGCCTTCCAATGCCTTGAACCGACGGGGCGGCACGATTCAGCCATCGACGCGGCCATCAAATTGGTCTTCAAGACGGTGGACGGCAGCCTGGTGGAGAGCGTGGTGCTACGGCCCAAGACCGGCAGGACATCGGTCTGCGTCTCCTCGCAGGTGGGTTGCGCCTGCTATTGTTCCTTCTGCGCGACCGGAAACATGGGCTTTTCGCGCAACCTGACCGCCGCCGAAATCCTCGACCAGGTGGCGCAAGCCGGCCGGCTGGTGAAGCCGGAGGGCCGCTCGGTCCGCAACGTCGTCTTCATGGGCATGGGCGAGCCGCTGTTGAATATCGAGCAGCTCTTCGGGGCGCTGGATTTCCTTACGGCACCGGAGTTTTTCCATTTGGCGGGGTCGCGCATCACGGTTTCGACCGTCGGCATTCCCGGTGCCATGGTGTTGCTGGCGCAGCGCTTTCCGGCGGTGCAGCAGGCGCTGAGCCTGCATAGCGCGCGGCAGGAGGTGCGGCAACGGCTCATGCCCCAGGCGCGGAAATATCCGCTCGGAATGCTGCGCGAGGCCTTGGTCGATTGCGCGCGCAACGGCAAGGTGATGGTCGAATACCTGATGCTCTCCGGCGTGAACGACGGCGAAGAGGATTTCCAGGCGCTGGTGGACTACCTCCGCGGCATTCCGGTCCACATCAACATTATCCCGTTCAACGAATATCCCGGCAGCAACTTGGTCGGCACGCCGCGCCCGGAACGGGAAAAATTCGCGGCCCGCCTGAAGCAGGCCGGGTTCGATACCACCTTGCGCTATTCGCTCGGCGCCGACATCGCGGCAGCCTGCGGCCAGCTGGTCCGCCAAAAACAGAGAGAGATGCAATGAGACCACTTATCCTCAAGGCCATTGCCGCCTTTTCAACCCTGCTGGCCTGTTGCCACGCGGGGGAGACCAACAGCCCGCCGCGCTTTGTATTTCCGCGCTGGGCACCCACCGTCCGGGCGGGCGCGCTCCACCAGTTCGAGGCGGGCATGGACGGCGGCGGCGACGTGGCGGTGGATCGCTACTATGCGGAGGCCGGCATGGCGCGCATGTGGCGTTTCGACCGCTTGGTCTCCGCTTCCGTTGGATATGGCCAAGACGACTACCGTTTTTCCGGCTTGGCCGCCAATCCCTGGGGCAACATCGAAAACTACCGCGCGGGTTTTTTCGCCCGCTGGGCGATGGATAACCGCTGGACGTTGTTTGGCGCGCCCGCCGTCCGGTTCTACGGGGAGCGCGGCGTGGCACTGGAGGACGGCTTGACCGGAGCGTTTTTTGGCGGTGCTTCCTATGAAGTCAGCGAAACGCTGACGCTGGGGCCGGGGCTGGGGGTGGTGGGGCAGTTGGAGGATTCACCCCGCTATTTCCCTGTGGTGGTGGTCGATTGGCGGATTACCGACCGGCTTTCCCTCGAAACCGGCGGCGGATTGGCCGCAACCGCCGGGCCCGGCCTGACGCTGGCTTATAAATGTACCCGAAACTGGCGCCTTAGTCTGGCGGGGCGCTATGATTCGCGCCGGTTTCGCTTGGATGACGCTAATTCCGTCTCGAACGGGGTGGGGGAGGAACAGAATGTTCCGATCATCGTTGATGCAACCTATGTTTTTTATCCAGGCGGGCAAATCGGTGTTTTCTTCGGCCAAAATTTTGGCGGATCAGTTAAATTGGACGATTCATCAGGCAATACGGTTCGTAAAACCGACTACGACAGCGCGTCCATGGTCGGTTTTTCCGCATCTTTCAGGTATTAGCAGGCCTGTCTGGCGGAAAGTCCAAAAACATATACCAAAAATAGAGCTGTTTTTGGACCATGCGAGACAGTTGATAAAAATCGTTGACAAAATGACCCGGTAAAATAAGGTGCTTCCACAGTTGGAGGCAAAAAAATGGCTAACAAAGCAATGGAAGGTGGGCAGGCACTCATCCGGTGTCTGGAAAACGAGGGGGTCGAATATATCTTCGGCTACTCCGGCGGAGCGGCGATCCCTATTTTCGACGCCTTGGTCACCACGCAGACCAAGATCAAATTCGTACTCGTCCGGCACGAGCAGGGCGCCACCCACATGGCCGACGGCTATGCGCGCGCGACCGGCAAGCCGGCCGTGGTGCTGGTCACCAGCGGCCCCGGCGCAACCAACACCCTGACGGGAATCATGACCGCCCACATGGATTCGGTTCCGATGATCGTTGTCACGGGGCAGTCGGTTTCCTGGATGCTGGGCAAGGATGCGTTTCAAGAAGCGGACATTTTTGGCATCACCATGCCGGTGGTCAAACATTCGTACCTGGTCAAGAACGCCAACGAGATCCCGCGCATCGTCCGCGAGTCGTTCCATATCGCCACCACGGGGCGGCCCGGCCCGGTTTTGATCGATATACCAAAGGATATCAGCGCAGGGCCTTGTACGGCGGATCTCCATGCGGAAATGGATCTGCCCGGATACAAGACCTCCAGTCCCGTCAACAACGACACCATCCTGGCGATAGCCGAAGCGTTGTCGAAATCCCGCCGCCCGCTCATTCTGGCCGGGCACGGGGCGATGATTTCGGGGGCCGACGATGTGCTGCGGGCGCTGGCCGAAAAGGCGCAGATTCCTGTCACCACCACGCTGCTGGGCAAGGGCGTTTTTCCGGAAACCCACCCGCTCGCGCTCGGCATGCTGGGCATGCACGGCACGGCCTACGCCAACAAGGCGGTTTGCGAATGCGATTTGCTGTTGAACATCGGATCGCGCTTCGATGACCGCATCATCGGCAAGACGGCCATGTTCTGCAAGGATGCCCGCATCATCCACATCGACATCGATGCGGCGGAGATCGGCAAGATGATCCGGCCCGAGATTGTTTGCGTGGCCGACGCCAAGGCGGCGCTCAACGAACTGATCAAGCATGTGCCCGTCCTCGAAACCAAGGAGTGGCGCAAGCACCTCGATGGCTACAAGGCGAAATATCCGCTCAAGTTCAAGCGCCAAGGCAGCCTCAAGATGCAGCACATCATCGACGAGTTCTACAAGCTGACCGACGGGAAGGCCTGCGTGGCGACCGACGTTGGACAGCACCAGATGTGGGCGGCGCAATTCTACAAGAACGATAGCCGCTACAACTGGCTGAGTTCCGGCGGCGCGGGAACGATGGGCTTCGGCCTGCCGGCCTGCATCGGCGCGGCATTCGGCCGTCCCAACGACATCCATATCTGCTTTGTCGGCGATGGCGGCTTCCAGATGACCTTTTTCGAGCTGGCCACGGCGGCGTTGCACAAGCTCCCGGTCAAGATCGTCGTGCTCAACAACCATTACCTGGGCATGGTGCGCCAGTGGCAGGAGCTGTTCTACGAGGATCGCAAAAGCGGCGTCGATCTCGAAGGCAATCCGGACTTTGTCAAGTTGGCCGAAGCGTTCGGCATCAAGGGCTTCAACCTGCGGCGCCCGGGGGATGTCAAGCGCATCGTCCAGGCCGCGCTCGACTACAACGACGGGCCGTGCCTGATCAACTGCGAAGTGGAGAAGACCGACAACGTGTTCCCGATGGTTCCCGCCGGGGCGGCGCTCGAAGACATGCTGGTTGAACCGCCGAGCACCAAACTGGATAAACCGACGGGTTCGACCTAATACCAAGGAGATTTGCCATGCCGAATACGGATAAGAACATGCATACGCTGAGTGTCTACGTCGCCAACAAGCCGGGCGTGCTGGCGCGTGTCGCGCAGGTGTTTTCGCGGCGCGGGTTCAATATCGAATCGCTGGTGGTCTCCCCGGCGGTCGATGGCAAGTTTTCGCGGATGACCATCAGCTGCAGCGGCGACCCCGAAGGCCTCGACCAAATCATCAAGCAGCTCCTGAAGCTGATCGATGTGCTGCATTGCATCGACCACACCTTCGACTCCTCGGTGGTCAAGGAGATGGGTCTGATCAAGATCGCGGTCGATAGCGACGGGCGCTCCGAAGCCTTGCAGATTGCCGAGCATTTCGGATGCAAGACGGTCGACCTGACGCCGGGATCGATGATTGTCCAGATCGTGGGCGACCCCGCCAAGATCGACGCTTTCGAGCAAATGATCGCCAAGTACCGGATTATCGAGCTGGTGCGGACCGGCAAGGTGGTCATGAGCCGGGGGCAGGACGTCACGTAAGAGAGCTGCCTGGTGGTGGCCCGCCCATTCGCAAGTGCCGCCTTGCGGACGGATGCGCGGTTATTCCTGCTTCATGAGCACGACCTGCTCGCTGGTGGTGTGGAACCGGGGATCGACGCCCTTGTTTTCCGGGCAGCCGACGATGCCGATGAGTTCCCTCATCAGGAATTTTAGGTGTTCTCCGCTGTTGGACGCCAGTTCGAGCAGGTCGCGTTGGTCGTCGGTCACCCCGCCGACGTAGCCACCCAGCATCATTTCAAGCGAGGCGTTGATGGCGGTGAGCGGTTGCATCAGCTCCTGGGCGACTTCGGAGAGGGCCGCCAGCAATTCTTCCTGCTTCATGTCGCGGCCTTGGCCTCCGATGGTTCCGCCCTTGCCGAGCTGCCGGGAGAGCGAGTCGAGCTTGGCCCGGGTCGAGTAGATGGTGTCGTCGATGTTTTCGCTGGCTTGGCCGAGCAAATCCTTGACCCCGCTTCCTCCGGTCTCTTTCGACTTCATCAGGTTTTCGAGTTTCTCGAAAACCATCGCGAGGGTGTTCAGGCCGGAGGCGATGGGCGGGTTGGCGTCGCGCATGGTATTCCGGTGGGTTTCGATCACGATCTTTTTCCATTCGGCGGGAGGGAAGCCGTGCTCTGCGAACGCCTGCGCGGCGGCATCGGCGCCATGGCTGTGGACGTACGACTGCAGCTCCTGCTTGTTTTGTTCGAGCGCCTTGCGGTGCTGCATGTATTCGTGTGCGGCTACTTCGAAGCCCAAAGTTTCATCCATCTCGCGGATCGCTTGGACAATCTGGCGGTCGAGTTCGGGGTGGGCATCGCCGGCGAGGTTGCGCATTTTTTCCAGCACGCTCTCCTCCAGCAGCAGGAGCGCCTTGCGCAGATCCGCTACACCTCCCGGCGTCTGGAAGGCCGGTTGCTTGCGCAATCCGTCGTAGGTCCGGCGCAGGCATCCCAATACGATGTCGCTCAGGGTTTCCCCCGAAAATTCCGACATGGACTGGCGGATGCGGACCGACTCCATGATCATCTGTCCGAGCCGGGCAGGATCGGACATCGCTTCGGCCAATTCTTTGCCCACTCCTTCCGCATCGGCGTCGATGTCACCCTTGAGGAAGGCAACGATCTGCTGGACTTGGATCGGGCTCGATTTAGCGTCTTCTTCCACGTACTCGGTGTCATCGAGCACCAGTACGCCGTGGTTTCCGCCATTGACGACCACGTCCGAGGCCTGGGCGACGGTCTGGTTCTTGCGCACGGCTTGGAAGGAGACGTCATCTGCCACGATGTGCGGGAGCCTGGCTTTCGCCATGCCTTTCGCAAAGGCATCCGCCTCGTTGCAGGAGAGGAGATCGACCAGTTGGGCCAGTTCGTCGAAGGTAATGCCGCTGCCGATCCGCAATCCGGTAATGCGCAGGCGCGCCAAGCGGCGTTCAAGCGATTTGAGCAGGGTGCCCTCCGCCAAGACCGGCGCCTCGTCGACGGTCAGGGTGCCGCCGAATCCACCAATAAAGATCCGTTTGCGTTTGAGAAAAAGAAGGTTGAGGGCCGCCAGCGCCTTTTCCATCGTGTGCTTGGTTGCCGGATGGTTTTTTCCGTAGGTGCCGGAAATATTGATAGAACGGCTGACTTCGTTGAGGGCGTGGATCAAGGCGTTGTCGTCGATGGGCTTGAACGTTTGCTCGGGGCTATGGGGATTGGGCGTCATCTTTTCCTTGGGGCTTCCGCAATCGAATGCCACAAAAGAAGAGCAAGATATGTGCCGAACAGGCATGTTTTTCGCCCTGTTGGAAGCGATTCCCAACAAGGACCGCAAGCAGGTGGGCTCATTGCGCAAATGGCGCGCGCCGTGTTAAGCATGGGAGCGGAATTGCGCATGATCCAACCCGGATTTCAAGCCATTTGCCGGCAGGGTGCTTGATTTCCGTTTTCTAGGAATAGGGGCAATACGCCGCACGGTTGCGGAAATAGCCGGGGATCGCGGCGCGGAAAAAATCTGGAAATGGATTGAAACCAACGGAATGCGCCATAGACTCGCGTCCAACAACGGAGGGCATCAGATGTGCGCGAAATCCTGCCGCAAAGACCAGCGGCCTTATTCATCGGTGGTGGTGGACGGAATCGAGCGGGCTCCGAGCCGGGCGATGCTCCGGGCGGTTGGCTTCCATGAGGCCGACTTCAAGAAGCCCCAGATCGGCGTGGCCTCCACCTGGAGCATGGTCACCCCCTGCAACATGCATATCGACCGGCTGGCTCGGGAGGCCGAAAAAGGGGTGGGCGTCTCTGGAGGGAAGGCGGTCATCTTCAATACGATCTCCATTTCCGACGGGATCTCCATGGGCACGGAGGGGATGAAATATTCCTTGGTTTCGCGGGAAATCATCGCCGATTCGATCGAGGCCGTCGTGGCTTGCGAGGGGTTCGATGGCGTCGTGGCGTTCGGCGGCTGCGACAAGAACATGCCAGGCTGCCTGATGGCGTTGGCGCGGTTGAACCGTCCGGCGGTTTTTGTCTATGGCGGCAGCATCAAGCCCGGCTGCTACTGCGGCAAGGACATCGACATCGTGTCGGTGTTCGAGGCGGTCGGGCAGCACGCGAAAGGGGAGATTTCTGGCCTGCAACTCGCCGAAATCGAACGCTTTGCGATTCCAGGGGAAGGCTCCTGCGGTGGCATGTACACCGCCAACACCATGGCTTCGGCGATCGAGGCGCTGGGGATGAGCCTGCCCAACAGCTCGTCGAGGTTGGCGGTGTCGAAGGACAAGATGGAGGAGGCGCATGCGGCCGGGCGGGCGGTCATGCATCTTTCTGAACAGGGGATTACCCCCTCGGATATCCTAACCCGCAAGGCATTCCTCAACGCCATTGTCGTGGTGATGGCGCTGGGCGGATCGACCAACGCCGTGCTCCACCTGCTGGCGATGGCCCGTGCCGCAAATGTGCGGCTTACGCTCGCCGATTTTACCGCAGTCGGGAAACGGGTGCCTGTGCTCGCCGACCTCAAACCCAGCGGCAGGCACGTCATGGCCGAGCTTTGCGCGATCGGCGGCATTGCCCCGCTTATGGCCCGACTGATGGGCGAAGGTCTTCTCGATGGCGAGAGCCTCACGGTCACCGGCAAGACGTTGGCGCAAAACCTGGCCCACGTGCATCCCTATCCCAAAAAGCAGGAGATCATCCGCCCGTTCAACCGCCCGATCAAAAAGGAAGGCCATTTGGTGGTGCTCAAGGGCAATCTCGCCCCCGACGGTGCCGTCGCCAAGATTTCCGGCAAGGAGGGAACTGCCTTTGCTGGCAAGGCCTTGGTGTTCAATTCCGAGGAGTTGGCGCTCAAAAGGATCCTGGATGGAACGGTCAAGAAGGGGCATGTCGTCGTCATCCGCTACGAAGGCCCAAAAGGAGGCCCCGGCATGCGCGAGATGCTGGCTCCGACCTCCGCGATCATGGGGCGGGGGTTGGGTCAGGATGTGGCGCTGGTTACGGATGGCCGTTTTTCGGGCGGCAGCCATGGCTTTGTGATCGGGCACGTCACGCCCGAAGCATTCGTCGGCGGCCCTTTGGCGATCGTCAAGAACGGCGATCCGGTTTCCATCGACGCCGCCCGGCGCATCCTTTCGCTTGACGTTTCGAAGGCCGAAATCCAGCGGCGGTTGTCTAAATGGAAACCGCCCCGCCCGCGCTACCGGTCGGGCGTGCTGGCCAAATACGCCGCACTGGTCGGTTCGGCCTCCGAAGGGGCTGTGACGGGATAGCGCTTGCGAATCGGGGATTAAATCCTTTTTTCGGAACCGGGCTTCGCCTACGTTGTCGGGCGGAGAACGATTATGAAGATTGAGGTTTTTTCACTTTGCGACGCCGCCACCGACAGCCACGGAAAACTGAATATCCTGGGGACGTTCGACCAGATCTACGCCGCCAAGATGCCGGTGGTCCATCCGGCCTGCGCGATCGCCCTGCGGTTGCGTTTCGATAAGATGGAGGAAGGGATCCACCGAATCCGCCTGGAGCTGGTCAATCCTGATGGCATACCGGTCTTCCAGCCGATGAACGGCGAGGTTGCTCCGCGCATGGGGCACGATGTCGATTCGGTGGCGGTCAACCTGATCCTCAACTTCCAGAACATCAAGATCGACGAATTTGCCGACTACCAGATCAACATGGCGGTCGACGATGTGGCCATGGCTTCGTTGCCGCTGCGGGTTCGCCCGATGCCGCGGCCTCACGTCGCCTGATCTGCGCCCTTTAAAAATACCGGCACAATTTTTCCACAAGGTTCCCGTTTGTCTCCCAGCAACCCGAAATGCACTTCAACCACAGGAGGCAATGCATGAAAAAGGAAGCATGGAAGATGGCCGGACTGGCCTTGGCGGTAATGGGATCGCTCTCCCTGGCACAGGCGGAACCTGCCGAAGGCGGCGGTAAAGGCGGCAAGGGCAAAGGCGGCCCGCGCCCGGAAGGCGGCGAACGTCCCAGCCGCGAGCAAATCCTGCAAAAATACGACAAGGATGGCGATGGCAAACTCTCCGACAGCGAGCTTGGGCAACTGAAGAAGGATCGCGTCGAGCGCGAAGGCGATCGTCCAGGCCCCGGCGGCGAACCCCTCAGCCGTGAAGAAGCCATCAAGCGTTTCGACAAGGATGGCGACGGCGAGCTGAACGAAAAGGAGCGCGCGGCCATGCGCGAAGCAATGGCCGAACGGCGCGGCAAGGGCGGACCGCCCGTCGATCGTGCTGAAATGCTCAAGAAATTCGACGCCGATGGCGATGGCCAGCTGAACGAAGCGGAACGTGTCGCAGCCCGCAAGGCGTTTGAGGAACAGCGCGGCAAGCGCGAACAGCCGAGCGGCGAATAGAGAATTTACGGCATCGTGGGATGCCCGGGCGGCACATGGAGATTCTTCCCCCTCCATGTGCCGTTTTTATTGGACTGCACTAAATCTGCGGATCGAATTTTCTGGCATTGAGCAGCGCGCTTGTGTTCTTATCCGCCCCGTTCTTTCGGGAATGCCCCTTTTCCATGGGCGGGAGTAATTCAGTGGCAGAATGTCAGCTTCCCAAGCTGAACGTCGCCGGTTCGACCCCGGTCTCCCGCTCCACTTTTCCTGGGTTTTAGCACACGCTAAAGCCCATTTTTATTGGGTTTTTTGCAGTTTGCTCCCTTTAGCCCTTGTTCTGATGGCACCTGACCACTCTAGCCAATAACTGACCACAACCGGTGTTTACACGTGGTTAAATGAATTGTATATGAGATGTCGCTTTCGGGTGTTGTAAGGATTGTTAAGCAAGTATATGCAAGTCATACAGGAGGCTGCGATGAGGTATAGCAAAATGAATTCCAAGGAAACGGTTATGCTTAAGCGCCGGCTGGCGTGTTCGGTCGCTTTGGCCTGCGGGTTATTGGCACCGGCGGTATTGGGGGGCGACTGGACGCAGTTCCGCGGACCGGGCGGCCAAGGCAAGGCGGAGGCCAAGGGGCTGCCCTCAAACTGGGATTCCAATAAAAATGTGATTTGGAAAACCAATCTTCCAGGCCCTGGAACATCGAGTCCGGTCACTCTGGGAAACAAGGTTTTTGTGACCTGCTATTCCGGCTACGCGGAAACCATCGATGATCCGGGTGAGGTCGGAGACCTGATGCGGCATGTGGTCTGCGTTGACCGTGTCTCCGGAAAGATCCTGTGGGACAAGGAAGTCAAGGCCAAGATGCCCGAGTCGCTGTATAGCGGGAGCAAGAACAACACCTGGCACGGGTACGCGTCGAGCACACCGGTGATCGAGGGCGATCGGTTGTATGTGTTTTTTGGCATTTCGGGCGTCTATGCCTTTGATCTGGATGGCAACGTTATCTGGCAGGCCGATGTTGGCCGTGAAACGCATGGATGGGGCTGCGGCACCTCGCCGATTATCTATAAGGATTTGCTGATTGTGAATGCCAGCGTTGAAAGCTCGGCCCTGGTTGCCCTCGATAAAAAAACCGGCAAAGAAGCCTGGAAGGTCGAAGGGGTTTCAAAATGCTGGAGCTCCCCAATGCTGGTCGAGGTTGGCGGCAAGCAAGAACTAGTCTTGAACCTGCCGGGAACCGGAAAGGAAAAAGGGTCGACCCTGACGGGATTTGATCCGGCGACAGGCAAAAAGCTTTGGAATTGCGAAGGCCCGCCGGATACCTATCTCTGCCCCAGCGCCGTCTCCCACGACGGGGTCGTCTATGTGATCGGTGCCCGCAAGAACACCGCCATCGCCGTGCGTGCAGGCGGCCGGGGCGACGTCTCTGGCAGCCATGTTCTTTGGTCCGTTGGCGAGGGCTCGAACGTCACCTCGCCCATATACCTCGACGGCCATCTATACTTCATGCACGAAAAAGGAACGGCGGTGTGCCTGGATGCAAAAACAGGCGCAGTGGTGTACAAGGAGAAACTGGATCCTGAATCCGGCCTGCTCTATGCATCGTTGGTGGCGGCCGATGGCAAGCTGTATGCCCCTTCGCAACATAACGGTACCTTTGTTCTCGCAGCCAAGCCCACGTTCGAGCTACTGGCGGTAAACACATTCCAGGATGATGAATCGCGGGTGAACGCCTCCATCGCCGTCTCAAACAACCAGCTGATAATGCGGACGGAAAAGGCAATCTATTGTATCGGATCGAAGTAGAACGGCGGGGCGGCTGTCCCGGCCGTCCCCGGGGCTCTGGGGAGCCTCACCCGCTGCATGCTTTGATAGAAAATTCGCGAACAGTGGCAGGACGCATTGGGGCGGTGGCGCACCGACACCAATGACCCTGGCCGGGCAATCCGTGCCGCGAAAGCTTTACTTGACCTCGCTGGGCAAGCTCCATAGACTGCGCGCTCATTTTTGGAAAGTAGTTGTTTACAAGGAGTAGTCGATTTATGAGCAAAGACGCGAAACCGATAGAGAAAAAAGCCCGCCCGACCCATGCCCTCATCTTCGAACTGGAATATGTGGCCATCCGCCTGCGCAATGTGCAGTACGAGGCGATCAAGAGCGTTGTAGCCGTTAAGGGCGTTGAACTGTCTCCGGTGCTTTTTTCCCGTTCGGGCATGTCGCCTCTGCACCGTTCGGCGATTACGGACGTGCTTGCACAGGCTGGCAAGAAATCCGATGCCATCGAAAAGGCCGTGGCCGAGGTGGACAAGGTCGTCGCCGAATTCTGCGAACACTCGGCCGAGCTCGACAAGGGACTGGAAAAGCTGATTAAGGTCACCTTGGAGCGTGGCATTCCCGTACTGACCTTTTCCGCGCTGCCCGAAACCTTGGCGAAAAAGCTGATGGAAAAGCTAGGGCTCGCCGCGCTGGGCGTTGAGTTGATCATTCCCGAAGAGGTTAAGCCTTCTTTCCCGCGTGCCGACGACTGGCTGAAAATGCTCAAGCAGTGCAATAAGGAGGGGGTAACCCTCGTGGCTGTGGTTTCCTCGCAAATCGCCTGCAAGGGGGCCTTGACGGCCGGCGCCGCCTGCATCGCGGTGCCCGACCAGTTCACGGTGTTCCAGGACTACAGCGGTGCCAAGCTGGTGCTCGAATCCGTGGCCGACGAAAAACCGGTCGCCATCCTGGATCTCACCTTGCGCATGTAGGCTTGGGTGCAGGCCAGCCAAGCGTTCCAGCTTCTGGAACGCTTTTTTCATTGAAGGGGGCGGCGATGTCGAAGGCAGGCGAATCGATCGATCGGTTGTTGGCGGTTATGCGCAGGTTGCGCGGGCCGGATGGATGCCCTTGGGACCGGGAGCAGACCTTGGCTTCGCTGAAGTCCGGGCTGATCGAGGAGGCCTACGAGGTGATCGACGCCATCGATAGCGGCGATTGCTCCCACTTGGAGGAGGAACTGGGGGATTTGTTGCTGCAAGTCGTCTTCCAAAGCCAAATTTGCTCCGAAAACGGTCACTTTGAGTTTTCCGATGTCGCCACGGCCATCGCCGACAAGCTCGAGCGGCGCCATCCCCATGTGTTCGGAAATGTCCATGTCTCCGGTTCCAGCGAAGTGCTCCAAAACTGGGACGCGATCAAAAAGGCGGAAAAGCAAAACGCCGCCGGCCCGGCCTCGATTGTGGCCGGCATCCCCAAGCACCTGCCCGCCCTGCAAAAGGCGCACCAGGTGCAGAAGCGGGCCGCGCGCGCAGGCTTCGACTGGAAGCATATCGACGATGTCTTCGACAAGCTCCACGAGGAGATCGGCGAACTCAAGGAAGCCATTGGCCGCGACCATGAGGCCGACATCCGGGCCGAGCTGGGCGACTTGCTCTTTTCCGTCGTGAATGTCAGCCGCTACCTCGGGCACAACCCGGAGGAGTTGCTCAACTGCAACATCCAAAAGTTTGTCCGCCGCTTCCAGCGGGTGGAGGAAAAGGTCCACGCCATGGGCAAGGAGTTCAAGGATTTCACCTTGGACGAATTGGACGCCTTTTGGGACGAGGTCAAGGCGGAGGAGTGATTCTCGCTCCCTGGCCGGCTCCAAAACCCGCCTTGCTTTTCAAATAGTACCATTTCTGGAACAAAAGGCTTGCACCCCCCTAGGCCTCTGCTACGGTGTCATCGAATTAAGACCAAAAAGGTCTGGTTTCGAGGGCGCGGAGATGCTGAGGATCACAAAAATCACGGACTACGGCTTCATCCTGCTGGTCTACATGGTCAAGCAGGGGCAGGAAAAGCTGCACAACGCCAAGGATCTTTCCGCCGCGATCGGCATTCCGCTCCCGACCGTGAGCAAGGTGCTCAAGATTTTGACGCAAGGCGGCATTCTTGCATCGCACCAAGGCAGCAAGGGCGGCTATTCGCTGGTGCGGTCCGCCCGCGAGATTACGGCGGCTGAAATCATCGAGGCCGTGGAGGGGCCGGTGGCGATCACCGATTGTTCCAGTGCCGACGGATGTGCTCGCAATTGCCAGGTCAGCGCCAGTTGGCAGAAGGTCAATGGAACCGTGCTCGGCGCGTTGAAGGGCTTGTCGCTCTCCGACATGGCGGCGCGGTAGTGTTTTTCCCCCGGAAATTCCGGCGGCGAACCCGGTAGGTAAACCATGAAGATCGAAGACGAAAAATCCTTTGGCGAACAGCTGGGCGGCAAGGAATACAAGTATGGGTTTGTGACGGATATCGAATCCGACAGCCTGCCGCCGGGCTTGAACGAGGAGATCGTCCGGGCGATTTCCCTGCGCAAGCAGGAGCCGGAGTGGCTCACGGATTGGCGCGTCAAGGCCTACCACCATTGGACGACGATGGAGCAGCCGACCTGGGCGAAGGTGGAGTTCCCGCCGATCGATTACCAGGCGCTCAGCTACTATTCCGCGCCCAAGCAAAAAATCAATGCGCCCAAGAGTCTCGCCGAGATTGACCCCGAGCTGCTGGCCACCTACGAAAAACTCGGCATTCCGTTGCGCGAGCAAGAGGTGCTGGCAGGGGTTGTGGCGGTCGATGCGGTCTTCGATTCCGTTTCGGTCGCCACCACCTTCCGGGGCAAGCTCGAAGAGATGGGCATCGTCTTTTGCTCCTTTTCCGAGGCGGTCCACAACCATCCGGAACTGGTCCGGAAATACCTGGGCACCGTGGTGCCGTACAAGGACAACTACTATGCCACGCTCAACTCGGCCGTCTTTTCCGACGGATCGTTTTGCTACGTCCCGCCCGGCGTGCGCTGCCCGATGGAGCTTTCCACCTATTTCCGCATCAACGCCGCCAACACCGGCCAGTTCGAGCGCACCCTGCTGATCGCCGACGAAGGCGCGTATGTCAGCTACCTCGAAGGCTGCACCGCGCCGCAGCGCGATGAAAACCAGCTGCACGCCGCCGTCGTCGAGCTGATCGCCCACAAAAACGCCCAGATCAAATATTCCACCGTCCAAAACTGGTATCCGGGCGACAAGAACGGCAAGGGCGGCATCTACAACTTCGTCACCAAGCGCGGCCACTGCCGCGGCGACCACTCGAAAATTTCCTGGACGCAGGTCGAGACGGGCTCGGCCATCACCTGGAAATATCCCAGCTGCGTGCTCAAGGGCGACCACTCCGTCGGCGAGTTCTATTCCGTCGCCGTCACCAACAACATGCAGCAGGCCGACACCGGCACCAAGATGATCCACATCGGCAAAAACACCAAGAGCACGATCATCAGCAAGGGCATTTCGGCCGGCCGCGCGCAAAACAGCTACCGCGGCCTCGTCCGCATCCAAGAGACCGCCGAGAACGCGCGCAATTTTTCGCAGTGCGACTCGATGCTCATCGGCGACCGCTGCGGCGCGCACACCTTTCCGTACATCGAGGTCAACAACCCGACGGCCCAAGTGGAGCACGAAGCGACCACCACGAACATCGGCGAAGACCAGATCTTTTTCTGCAACCAGCGCGGCCTCGAAAGCGAAGAGGCGGTCAACCTGATCGTCAA
>JBGSLE010000411.1:0-17668 GCA_041740875.1 Pontiella sp.
CGCGGTTGGCGGGCGAGCGGGACGAGCCCGAACCGCTCTATTCCTCCCCCGACGATGGCGATATGGAAACGATGGAAAAGGCCGCCGCGCTCGGGTCGCTCGGACACGCCGTGCTCGAGCAGTTGGCGTTGAACGGCTGGAACGGATCGGTCGCCGAGTGGCTCGAACGGCTCCGCCCTGAATTCGCGATCGCCAAGCCCGACGCCGCGCAACTGGCCGGGCGCATCGAACAGACCCGCGAGCTGATGCGCGGCCTGACGGACGGAGCGGCGGAACTACGGCCCGAATTCCCGTTTGTGCTGCGCGAGGGCGACCTGCTGGTGGACGGCACGATCGACCTGCTCTGCCACGGCGCGGCGGGCGTTTGCGTGTTCGACTATAAGTTCACCGAGGCGGGCGACGCCGCCGTGGCGGAGCAATATCGCGGGCAGATGGCGATCTATTGCAAGGCCGCCACGCGCGCATTTCCGAACGTCGGGAACGCATCGGCGCGGCTGGTCGTGGTCTCGCGCGCCTCCGCGCGCCTCGTTTCCCTTTCTTTTTAAGCGCAATCGCTTGCCGCACGCACGGGTTTAAGCCTACATTTCGCCCCACCATGAGCGAAATAGACACCCTGGTCATCATCCCAACCTACAACGAGAAGGAAAACATCGGCACGATGGCCGAAGCCGTTCTCGCCGCCTCCCCGTTTGTCGATCTCCTGTTCGTCGACGACAATTCACCCGACGGCACCGGCCGGCTGGCCGATGCGCTGGCGGAGCGGCATCCGCGCGTGCATGTGATGCACCGCACCTCGAAGGACGGTCTCGGCCGCGCCTACATCGCCGGCTTCAAATGGGCGCTGGAGCGGGACTACAAGTATGTCATGGAGATGGACTGCGATTTTTCGCACGACCCCGCCGAAATCCCCAACTTCCGCAACAAGATCCTTGCCGGCAACGACCTGGTGCTTGGCTCGCGCTACGTTGGCGGCATCCGCGTCATCAACTGGCCGCTCAGCCGCCTGATGCTCAGCCGCGGCGCGGGCATCTATGTGCAGTTCATCACCGGCATGCCCTTCACCGATCCGACCGGCGGCTTCAAGTGCTTCCGCCGCGAGGTGCTGGAATCGTACGACTTCGACCAGGTCAAGGCCAACGGCTACGGCTTCCAGATCGAAATGACGCACAAGGCGTGGATGAAGGGTTTCCGCGTCGGCGAAATCCCGATCGTTTTCGAAGACCGGCAGGAAGGCACCTCGAAGATGAGCGGCAACATTGTCTATGAGGCGCTGTGGGTCGTCTGGACCCTTGCCGTCCGCACCGGGTTCCGCCGCAAGCCCCGTAGAACGTAGCCGTCCGGCTCGCGTCTCATCCGGGCAAAAAGAAACCCCGCTGGGTTAGGGCGGGGTCGCTCGGAGTAATCAGGCAGGGGTGGGTGTGGGTTCTGCCCGGCTATGAAATTGTTGGGTTCGCTCATTAATACGCAGGCTGGGGCGCGTCCGTTATCCAAACCGGCGAATATTTTTCATCTTTTCCAAAACCAGCTGCGCCGGAACAAGATACGACATATAAAAAAACACCCTGCCCGTGCCGGAATCAGGCGAGAAGCCTGGCCAAGGCGGCCCAGCGTCCGATCTCGATGACTTCCGGCCGTTCGGTGTGTTCGATGTGGGCATCGGCGAGCAGTTCATTGACCGGCTCGATCCCCATCTTGCGCAGGATGGTTCCAATCTGTTTGCGGCGCTGGGAAAAGCAGGATTTGACGAGCTGCTTGAACACGGGATAGTCGCGGCCATCCACGAGCGGCTCCGCGCGCCGCTCCATCTTCACCACGGCCGACCACACCTTCGGCGGCGGCAAAAAGCAGGTGGGGCTGATCTTCTTGACCAACGTGTTTTCGTAAAAGACGCCCGTCAGGATGCCGAGGATGCCGTAGTGCTCGCCACCCGGCGGCGCCGTCAACCGGTCGGCCACCTCCTTTTGGATCGTGAGCGACATCCGCACCGGACGGTGCGCGCATTCGGCGATATCGACCATCAGGCGGCTGGCCACCGAATACGGCAGGTTGGCGGCCACCTTGGTGATGCCGCCGGCGAAGAGCGCGTCGAGATCGACGTCGAGGGCGTCTTGCTCGATCAGCGTGAAGCCGGAAAGGCGCGACTTGAGGTAGGCCACCATCACCGGATCCTTCTCGATGCAGGTCACCGTTTTGGCTCGCGGAATCAGCCGCTCCGTCAGCGCGCCGAGACCCGGCCCGATTTCGAGCACGGATTCGTCCGGCTGGAGGCCGGCGGTGTCGGCAATGATGGCGAGGATGTTGGCGTCGATGAGGAAGTTTTGACCCAGCCCCTTGTTCGGGCGGTGGCCGAGCTGGGCGAGGAGCCCGCGCACCTCTTTCGGACTGGTCAACCGGGTTTCATCAGGCATGGTGCTTCCAGGGGTTGGGCTTGCCGGCCATGTCAATGGCGAGGGCGAGGGCGTTTTTCATGCTTTTGGCCGAGGCGCTGTTTTTTCCGGCAATGCCGAAGGCGGTGCCGTGGTCGGGCGAGGTGCGGATGATCGGCAGGCCGAGGGTGACGTTGACGCCTTCGTCGAACCCGAGCATCTTCAGCGGGCCGAGCCCTTGGTCGTGGTACATGGCGACAACGGCATCGTATTTCCCCGCCAGCGCCTCGTGGAACACCGTATCGGCGGGAATGGCGCCGCAGGCGTCGAAGCCCTTTTTGCGCGCGGCGCGGATTGCCGGATTGATGGTTTCAATCTCCTCGCGGCCCAACACACCGCCGTCGCCCGCGTGCGGATTCAGGCCGCACACGGCGATCCTGCCCTTTTCAAAGCCAAACAAGCGGAGCGCCTCGCCCGTCAGCTCGATCTGCTCGCGGATGGATTTTTTCGTCAGCGCGGCAGGCACCTGGGAGAGCGGCAGGTGGCGGGTGGCGAGCATGACCCGCAACCCGCCGCCCACGAGCATCATGCCGAAATTCCTGGTTGCGGTGAGCTCGGCGAGCAGCTCCGTATGGCCGGGCACGCCGATGCCCGCCTTGTGGAAACCTTCCTTGCAGATCGGCGCGGTGACCATGGCATCGAATTCGCCGTCCAGGCAGCCTTGCACCGCCCGGCGGATCGCCCGCTCCGCCACGCGCGAGGCATCGGCGCGGATCTTGCCGGGTTGCCACGCGGCGCGGCACTCCACCTCGATGAATTCCAGCCTGCGCGGCATCGGAATGCCCATCGCTTCGGCCTGTTCCCGGACGATGCGTTCGGGGCCGATGAGCACAAACCGGATATCGCCGGGCCAGCGGGTGCCGGAAATGGCCTTGAGCGCCACTTCGGGGCCGATGCCGTTGAGGTCGCCAATGGTGATGCCGATGCGTTTCATGCGGTGAAAATAGAAAAAAGGCCCCGCGTGAAGCGAGGCCTTTCGATGGTCTGTTCTTCCGGATTACATGAAGAGCAGGTTGGTGTAGCTCGGCAGCGGCCAAAGGTCGACCGGAACCAGCGCTTCGAGGGCATCGACCGACGCGCGCAGTTCGCCCATCGCGGCGAGCTGTTCGCACGGATGGTGCGCCGCTTCGACCTTCGCAATGCCGGCGAGGGACTTCGTGAGCAGCGCGGACATTTCGTCGGTGTACGGTTTGACCGCCGCGACTTCGGAGTATTCGGCAATCGCCGTTACCGCCGCCGGCACGATCATGGTCTTGGCGATGGTGACCGCCGTTGCCGCTTCGATCGCCACTGCGCGCTCGTAGGCTTCCTTATAGATGTTGTAGCGCGAAGCGAGTTCTTCGTTCGACAACACCTTGTACTTGGCGAAGAGGTCGCGGGCCTTCTTGGTATTGAGCGGCTCCAGGGCTTCGGCGCAGTTCTTCAGGTTCGGCAGGCCGCGCTTGGCGGCTTCGGCCAGCCATTCGGCCGTGTAGCCGTCGCCGTTGAACAGGATGCGCTTGTGCTTCTTGATCAGGCGGGCAAGCACCGCCTGGAGGCTTTCGTTGAAATCCTTGCCGGCGGCCTGGTCGGCTTCCAGCTGGGTGCAGATTTCGTCGAAGGCTTCCGCCACGATGGTGTTGAGCACAATGTTGGCGCCGGCCGGGCTCTGGTTGGAACCGACGGCGCGGAACTCGAACCGGTTGCCGGTGAAGGCGAACGGCGAGGTGCGGTTGCGGTCGGTGTTGCCACGCGGCAGCTTGGGCAGCAGATCCAAGCCGAGGTGGATGTGGCCGCCATCCTTGGAACTCTTCGCGCCACCAGCTTCGATCTGCTCGACGATGTCGTGCAGGCACTCGCCCAGGAAGATGGAGACGACGGCCGGCGGGGCTTCGTTGGCACCCAGGCGATGGTCGTTGCCGGCGGTGGCCACGGAGGAGCGCAGCAGGTCGGCATGGGTATCGACCGCCTTCATGAGCGCCACGATGATGGTCATGAACTTGGCGTTTTCATGGGGATTGTCGCCCGGCTTCAGCCAGTTCTTGCCATCGGGGCCCATGATGGACCAGTTGTTGTGCTTGCCGGAACCATTCACGCCCTTGAACGGCTTTTCGTGCAGCAGGCAGACGAACCCGTGCTGTTCGGCCGTGGCGCGGAGCACATCCATGGTGATCATGCTATGGTCGACGGCGATGTTGAGGGTTTCGAAGACCGGCGCGATCTCGAACTTGCCGGGGCAGACTTCGTTGTGGCGGGTCTTGGCCGGAACGCCCAATTTCCAGTGTTCGGCGTCGAGGTCGGCCATGAAGGCGACGACGCGGGTCTTGATGGCGCCGAAGTAGTGGTCTTCCATCTGCTGGTGCTTGGCGGGCGCCTTGCCGAAGAGGGTGCGGCCGCACTGCTGGAGGTCGAGGCGCTGGTCGAAGAGCTCGGCGTCGATCAGGAAGTATTCCTGTTCCGGTCCGAGGGTGGCCTGGGCCATCTTGTCGCCGCAGTCGATGCCGAAGAGCTTGCCGAGGCGGACGGTCTGCTCGGAGAGCGCCTTCATGGAGCGCAGCAGCGGGGTCTTCTTGTCGAGCGCTTCCCCGTGGTAGCCGCAGAACACGGTCGGGATGCAGAGGGTGGCGGCACCGACGTCTTCATACTTGATGAAGGCGGGGCTGGTCGGATCCCAGCCGGTGTAGCCGCGGGCCTCGAAGGTGGCGCGCAGGCCGCCGGACGGGAAGGAGGAGGCATCGGGTTCGCCTTGGATGAGCTCTTCGCCGGAGAAGGTGGTAATGATGCCGCCCTTGAAATCGGGGAAGATGAAGGCATCGTGCTTTTCGGCCGTGGCGGCGGTGAGCGGCTGGAACCAGTGGGTGTAGTGCGTGGCGCCTTTTTCCATCGCCCATTCCTTCATGGCCTCGGCCACTTCGTGGGCAATGCCGGCGTCGAGGGCGGCTCCGGAATCGATCGTCTTTTTCAGCTTGGCAAACGTCGGGGCCGAGAGGCGGGTTTCCATGACCTTCAGGCCAAAGACGTTTTCGCCGAATCCTTCGATGGTATTCTTCATGTTCTTCTCCTTAATAATTAATTGCCCCCGGAAACCGGCGGCAACGCATCCTGCTTAGCAAATTCCAGCCTTTCCCCAGGGAAAAACCGGGCGTTAACAAATCATCCCCGTTTGGACGGGCGTGTGGCCATAAGCAGGCTCCATACCAAGCAAACCTCCGATTCATATCCGTTTTTTGCGCAGAACCTTACAAAAATTTCCAAAAACCGCGCTCCCGCAATTAAAATACAGTTTTGTATCCGCATGCGGCGGGTGAATACATAAATGGATTCGCGACAGCCTACGCCAAACCGGCCTTCTGCCGCAGTTCGGCCAACTCGGCCTCGAGCTGCCTCACCTTGTCCTTCAGCTTGGGCAACGTCACCATGTTGGCGATCATTTTCTTGGTCTGCAAATGGTTCATGGCGGGCGATCCGATCACGAAATCCTTAGGCGGGACATCCTTCATGACCCCGGCCTGGGCGCCCACGATCGCGCCGTCGCCCACTTCCAAGTGGCCGGCCAGGCCCGCCTGTCCGGCCAGGATGACGCGGGATCCGATGGTGGTGCTGCCGGAAACGCCCGACTGGCCGCACATGACGGAATGCTCGCCGATCACCACGTTGTGCGCGATCTGCACCAGGTTGTCGATCTTGGTGCCCTTGCCGATGCGCGTCTTGCCAAAGCGGGCGCGGTCGATCGTCACGTTGGCGCCAATCTCGACGTCGTCCTCGATCACCACTTTTCCAATCTGGGGGATCTTGGTGCGCGACCCGTCGGGCTGGACGGCATAGCCAAAACCGTCGGAACCCACCACGCTGCCGTTGTGGATGATCACCCGGTCGCCGATCTCGGTGAATTCGCGGGTGGAGACCATGGGATAAAACAGGCAGCCGGAACCAATGGTGGTCTTGTAGCCGATATGGCAGTGGGCCGAGACCACGCTGCCCGCCCCGATCGCCACGCCCTCCTCGATGGTGCAATAGGCGCCGATCGAGACGCCTTCGCCGAGTTTCGCAGATCCGGCCACCACGGCGGTCGGATGGATGCCCGGCGCGGGAGCCGGGACCGGTTCATGGAAAAACTCGGCGGCCAGAGCGAACGCTTGGTCGGAATTCTGGACGCGCACCAGCGCGCACTTCGCCGGACGATCCCAGTCGGAAGGGACGATGACGGCCGCCGCCTTGGTCGTCGCCACCTGGGCGGCATATTTTGGATTGGCCAGGAAGCTCAAATCCCCCGGACCGGCCTCCTTGAGTCCGGCCACGGCGGCGATCTCCAGCCGGCCATCCCCTTCCAGGGTTCCGCCCAGGCGCTCTGCGATTTCCGACAGCTTCATGGGCTACTCCTCAACCTTGAATTCGGGTTCCTGCGAACGGGTGGCTTCACGGCCTTCGTTGAGGGCGGCGATGACGTTGGCGGTGATGTCGAGCTTGGGGCTGCTGTAGAGCACCGCTTCGGTGCCGATGCGGCTTTGCGCGGAACGGTCGATGACCGCGGCATAGCCTTTGACCTTGGCGAAGTTGATGACGGCGTCGTGAATTTCATCGAACAGCTTCTTGGTCATGCGGGTGTTCTGCTGCTCCATCTGCTGCATGCGGAGCTTTTCGAAATCGACCATTTCCTGCTCCTTCTTCTGGAGTTCAACGAGCTTTTCCTCCAGCTGGTCGCGCTTGTTCGCGCGCACCTCTTCGCTCAAGGCCGTGTCGCGGGAGTCGGTGCGAAGCACTTCGATCGCCTCCTTCATCACCTTGACCTCCTCCTCGATCTCTTCGCGCTCCCGCTTGATGTCGTCGGCCTGCTGGCGGATCTGGTCCTGGGCGAGCTGGGTCTTGTAGAACTGCTTGAAGACCTCCTGGAGGTCGATAAACGCGATTTCATCGGCGGCGCGCGCGCCACCCGCCAACAGCGCGGCCAACAACAGGCTGCGGAACAGTGCTTTCATGGGAGGATCCTTTCTGGGAAACAGGCTCCGACCTTACCCAACGCGCCGAAGCGTGACAAACTAATCGTGCGGGTTTGATGGCCCCTTGCCGTTTATTGGCCGCCGCTAGATCCTTTTCGCCCGCAGTTCCTCGGGGAGGGCGAGCTGGTGGTAGTGGCAGATGGCGATGGCCAGCGCGTCGGCCGCATCCTCCTGCGGCTGCTCGGCCAAGCGGAGCAGCCGAACCACCATCTTCGCCACCTGGTCCTTCTGCGCGGCGCCGGAGCCGACGATCGACTGCTTCACCTTGCGCGGGGAGTGCTCGGTGATGGGAATCCCCTTTTTGGCGCAGGCCGCGATGGCCGTGCCGCGCGCCTGCCCCAGCACCATGGCCGTGTTGGGGTTTTTCGCGAAAAACGCCCCTTCGATCGCGGCGCAATCGGGGGCGTGGGCTTCGATCAGCTCCGTGATCGAATCGAAGATGTTCCTCAGGCAAAGGGAGTGCGGATCGCCCGGCTTGTTGCGGATCCGTCCATACGCCACGGCGCGCATCTCGGAACCCCGGGCCTCGACGATCCCCACGCCCGTCGAACGCAGGGAGGTGTCGATGCCCAGGATCCTGACCGGTTGCGTTGCCACGCCGCTATTCCGCTTCCAGCTGGTCGGCGATGGCGTCGGAAATGTCGAAATTCGTGTAGACGTTCTGGACGTCGTCGAGCTCGTCCAGCGCATCGACGAACTTCATGATCGCCCGCGCCTTTGCGGGATCGGCCACTTCGACGACGATATCGGGGATGAGCGTGATTTCGGATTCCGCCATCGGGATGCCGGCCTTGGTGATGGCGTCGCAAACGACATCGAATTCGCGCGGGTCGGTGATGATTTCGTACTGGTCGCCTTCGGTCTTCAGGTCCTCGGCCCCGGCGTCGAGCGCCAGCTCCAGGAGGGCATCCTCGGCGGCCTGGTCCTTGTCGATGAAGATTTGGCCCTTGCGCTGGAACATGCGGCTGACGGCGCCTTGCTCGGCGAGGTTGGCCCCGGCCTTGGAGAAGGCGTGGCGCACTTCGGCGGCGGAACGGTTGCGGTTGTCGGTCAGCACCTTGACGACGACGGCGATGCCGCCGGCGGCGTAGCCTTCGTAGGAACCCTCCTCAAGCTGCCCGCCTTCGAGTTCGCCGGTGCCCTTCTTGATGGCGCGGTCGATGTTGTCGTTCGGCATGTTGGCCGCCTTGGCCTTCTGGATCAGCGCGCGCAGCGTGATGTTGTCCGCCGGGTTTCCGCCCGAGCGCGCCGCCACCATGATTTCCTTGGCAACCTTGCTGAATACCTTTCCCTTGGCGGCATCGGCCTTGCCTTTACGATGCTTGATGTTCGCCCATTTGCTATGTCCGGACATGGCTCAATTCTCCCTGTTGCTTGCGTGAAACGCGATCGGTTCCAGCCACCGTTTCACAACTCAATCGTCATTTTTCAATTTTAATTTTCACGAAGCCGCGCTTCCCGGCACGGATGACCATTCCGTTCTCCGGCACGATCTGCGCGCGCTCGTCGTCCACTTTGACATCGTCGATCTTCACCGCGCCCTGCTTGACCAGGCGGCGGGCCTCGCCATTGCTGGGGGCCAGTCCCACCTGCACCATCAGGTTGAGCAGGCCGGTTTCGCCGGGCGCCACGGTTGCTTCCGGAATCTCGTCCGGCAGCTCCTTTTGCGCAAAGATGCGCGTGAATTCCTCGGAGGCGTTGCGCGCCTCGTCCGCGCCGACGAACCGGGCGACCACCTCCTGGCCGAGCATGTCCTTGACGGCGCGCGGATGCAGCTCGCCGGCGGCGACCTTGGCGTGGGTTTCGCGCACCTTTTCCTTCGGCCAGCAGAGGATGTATTCGAAATATTTCCACATCAGCTCGTCGGGCACGCTCATGAGCTTGCCGTACATTTCCCGGGCGGGTTCGGCGACGCCGACATAGTTGTTGAGGCTCTTGCTCATCTTCTGGACGCCGTCGAGGCCCTCGATCAGCGGCAGGGTCATGACGCATTGCGGCTCCTGCCCCATCACCTTTTGCAGCTCGCGGCCCAGCAGCAGGTTGAAGAGCTGGTCGGTGCCGCCGAGTTCGAGGTCGGCGCGGACCATGACGGAGTCGTAAGCCTGCACGAGCGGATAGAGGAACTCCACCATCGAGATGGGTTGGTTGGCGGCGTAGCGCTTGGAAAAATCGTCGCGCGCCAGCATCTGCGCCACGGTGACGTGGGCGGAGAGCCGGATGACGTCGTCGAACTTCATTTTCCCGCACCATTCGGAGTTGAAGCGGACTTCGGTCTTGGCCGGATCGAGAATCTTGAAGACCTGCTCCTGGTAGGAGCGCGCGTTCACCTCCACCTGTTCGAGGGTGAGCGGCTTGCGGGTTTGGGAGCGGCCAGAGGGATCGCCGATCATCCCGGTAAAGTCGCCGATGATGAAGACGACGGTGTGGCCGGCCTCCTGGAATTCGCGCAGCTTGTTGAGCCCGACCACATGGCCGAGGTGGATGTCCGGCGCCGAGGGATCGGCGCCATATTTGATGCGCAGCCCGCGCCCTTCGGCGGCGGCCTTTTCGAGCTTTTTCCTGAAGTCGTCGGGGTTGATGAAATCGACGGCGCGCGCCGAGAGGAACCCGAGTTGTTGTGCAATGTCCATAAATCACCTTCCTAAAGCCGGCAAGAAAGCGGGCATTCAGCCACAAATGCGGCGGGAAGTCACAAAAAAACCTGCCCGGAAATCGGGCAGGCTTTTTCATTTCCAAGCAGCCAGGCTACCTGGATTTGCGGTCGCCGGGGTGCCACTCTTCGAGCTGGTCGCCGAAGGCGCTGTCGAACGCCGAACCCAAATCGACAAGTTCCGCGCCGGGCTGGAGCCCTTCGAGCATGTCGTCCTTGACTTCGAATTCGTCGTCGCCAACCTTGGCGGCCTTGATGCTCAGGCCGATGCGGTGCTCGACCGGATCCACCTTGACCACGCGGGCCTCGATGGTGTCGCCGACCTTGAGCACATCCTTGACGCGCTCGACGTGCTCGTCGCTGATCTGGCTGATGTGGACCAGGCCGTCGATGCCTTCCTCGATTTCGACAAAGGCGCCGAAGGAGGAGATCTTGGTCACGATGCCGCTGACCTTCTGGCCGACCGGGTAGCGGTCAACGATGCTGGTCCACGGATCGTCCAGGGCCTGCTTGAGGCCGAGGCTGATGCGCTGGTTGGTGGCGTCGATTTCGAGCACAACGGTCTGGACCTCGTCGCCCTTCTTGAGGATTTCGGACGGGTGGTTGACCTTGCGGGTCCAGGACATGTCGGACACGTGGATCATGCCGTCCACGCCCTCTTCCAGCTCGACGAACGCGCCGTAGGAGGTGAAGTTGCGCACCTTGCCGACCACGAGCGAACCGATCGGGTACTTGCCGGCCACGACTTCCCACGGGTTGTCTTCGGTCTGGCGCATGCCGAGCGAGATCTTCTTGTCTTCGGTGCTGACCGAGAGGACGACGGCATTGACTTCGTCGCCCACGTTGAGCACGTCGGCGGCGCGCTGGATGCGCTTGGTCCAGGACATTTCGGAAACATGGACGAGGCCTTCGACGCCCTCTTCGAGTTCGACGAACGCGCCGTAGGGGGCGAGGTTGACCACCTTGCCGTGTACGCGGGCGCCGATCGGGTAGCGGGATTCGATTTCCTGCCAGGGGTTTGCCATGGTCTGCTTGAGGCCGAGGCTGATGCGCTCCTTCTCGAGGTCGACTTCGAGGATCATCACTTCGAGCTGGTCGCCCACCTTGAGGACTTCGGACGGGTGGTTGATGCGGCCCCAGGTCATGTCGGTGACATGCAGCAGGCCGTCGATACCGTCGAGGTCGACGAAGGCGCCGAAATCGGTGATGTTCTTGACCTGGCCCTTGCGGAGCTGGCCGACCTGGATGTTCGCAAGGATCTTGCGGCGGGATTCGCGGCGGGACTCTTCGATGAGTTCGCGGCGGGAAACGACGATGTTCTTGCGGTCGAGATTAATCTTGAGGATGCGGAACTGGTAGGTCTTGCCGAGGTGGTCGTCGGGGTTGCGGACCGGTACGACATCGAGCTGCGAGCCCGGCAGGAACGCGTCCACGCCGACATCGACGATGAAGCCGCCCTTGACCACGGCCTTGATGGTGCCTTCCACGAGGCTGCCTTCGGTGCATTCGTTGACCACGTAGTCCCAAGCGCGCTGCTGTTCGGCGCGGCGCTTGCTGATGACGATCATGCCATAGTCGTCTTCCATGCGTTCGAGGAAGACTTCGACCTGATGGCCGACGGGATTTTCGGGCAGATCCTTGAATTCGTGCATGTCGATCAAGCCTTCGGATTTGTATCCGATGTCGATCAGGACGTCGCCATTGTGGACGGCGAGGATCTTGCCGGTGACGATGGACCCTTCGGTGAAGTTCTTGAGGGTTTCGTCGTACTTTGCTTCCATGGCTGCGTCGCTCGCACCCATGTTTTTGTTGGTTGTTGATTCCATGTCTAAAGCGGGAACACGCGCTCCCTGGCCTTTGTTTTCCTAGTTCAACGGTACAGGCGCCGGCCACTCGGACGGAACACACCCCTCCCGCAAATGAGCGCGCCATAATAGACGCATCCCCCTGCCATGCAAGCTGTAAATGGGAGAAAGAAGCCGCCTTTCCCGGTGCGGGAACGGGGCCTATTTGCCTTCGAAGCGCCGCACGGCGGCGGCGACGAAATCCTTGAAGAGCGGGTGCGGGTTGACCGGCTGGGACTTCAGCTCCGGATGCGCCTGGGTGGCGACATACCAAGGATGGTCCCTGAGTTCGATCATCTCCACCACGCCGATGTCGGGATTGACGCCGGAGAGGACCAGCCCCTTGGCTTCGAGCTGTTCGCGGTACTGGTTGTTGACCTCGTAGCGGTGGCGGTGGCGCTCGGTAATGTTCATCTTGCCGTAGGCGGCGAAGGCCTTGGTGTTTTCTTCGAGCACACAGGGGCAGGCGCCGAGGCGCATGGTGCCGCCCTTTTCGACGACCTCCATCTGCTCCTCCATCAGGCAGACGACCGGATGCGCCGTCTTCACGCCGCGCTCTTCGTCGAATTCGGTGGTGTGCGCGCCCTTCAGGCCGCAGACGTTGCGGGCGAATTCGATCACCGCGCATTGGAGCCCGAGGCAGATGCCAAGGAAGGGGATCTTCTTTTCGCGGGCATACTGCGCCGCGCGGATCTTGCCTTCCATGCCGCGCGAGCCGAAGCCGCCGGGAATCAGCACGCCGTCGACGGTGTCGAGGATGGCGGGATCCTCCTCGATGTCCTCCGCCGCGAACTTGACCGCCTCGACCTTGTAGCCGGCGGCGTATCCGCCGTGGTAGAGGGCTTCGTAGATGGATTTGTAGGCGTCCTGCAGCTCGGAATATTTCCCGACCACCCCAATGCGCACCTTGCCCTTGGGGTGCTTGATGGTGTCGATCAGCCGTTCCCAGTCCTTGAGCGGCGTGGCCGGCTTGGCGATGCGGAAGCGGTTGAGGATGATTTCGTCCAGGCCCGCGCGCTGGAGCACCAGCGGGATTTCATAGATCGAGGTTTCGACATCCTTTTCGACGATCACGCAATCCTTCGCCACGTTGCAGAAGAGCGAAAGCTTGTCGAGGTGCTCGCGGTCGAGGTCGACCTCGCTGCGGCAGACGAGCACGTCGGGCATGATGCCGATTTCGCGCAGCTTGGCCACGCTCTGCTGGCTGGGCTTGGTCTTGACCTCCCCGGCGGCGGCGATGAAGGGGACGTAGGTGAGGTGGATGAAGATCGAGTGGTCGCGCCCCACGTCCAGCGCCAGCTGGCGGATCGCTTCGAGGAAGATCAGCCCCTCGATGTCGCCGACGGTGCCGCCCAGCTCGACGACGATGATGTCGGGATTGTCCTTTTCCAAGGCGCGGATGCGCGACTTGATTTCGTCGGAAACGTGCGGGATCAGCTGGATCGTACGGCCGAGGTAGTCGCCCCGGCGCTCCTTGTGCAGGACGTCCCAATAGATGCTGCCGGCGGTAATGTTGCTCATTTGCGAGGTGGGCTGGCCGGTGTAGCGCTCGTAGTGGCCGAGGTCGAGGTCGGTCTCCGCGCCGTCGTCGGTCACATAGACCTCGCCGTGCTGGTACGGGCTCATGGTGCCCGGATCGACGTTGAGGTAGGGATCCATCTTGAGCATGCGGATGGAGAGCCCGCGGTTGATCAGCAGCCGGCCAATGGAGGCCGCCGTAATGCCTTTGCCGAGCGAGGAAACCACGCCGCCAGTGATGAAAAGATATTTTGCCATGTCGGGATGTCCCATGTTTTCGAGTGCCGTTTCTACAACACGGGTCGAGATGCTAGACCCTTCCCCCAAGCCGCCCCAAGCCTAAAATCCAACTATCCGAAATCCGCCCAAAACCGCCTTTCCTTGGCCGCCATCGCGCCGCTCTTTGGGTTGCGTTTCCCCCTTTTCCCCTTTCGTCCTCGTCCTCGGTTTACATGTTCGAGTACGAGGACGATGGAAAAGGCCCATCGCCGCTTTCCGCTACGCGGTTAAGCGGCCCTACACCCCCAACCCAATCCATTATCCCTTTAGCCACGTGCCAGATTCGGCGGTGTAGGACCGCCTACCCGCAGGGAGGCGGTGCTCCGTTCCATCCCGCCATTCCCCGCAGGGTGTTCGACCGCAACGACGCCAAGAAAACGAAGGCTGGATTCCCCGGTTATGCGATCCAAAAACGCCACCGGCGTTGTCCTTATGCAAATGGTGTGTATGCCGTTCCGCGCGCCCTGCGCAGCCGTCCGACAAATCAAGCCACACCCAAAACCCGCAGATCAAATCATTGACACTCCAGGCTCGCCTTGAAACTATCCACCGCGTCGTTTCTGTTGGTTTACCCGCATATAATGAAGATTACGTTCGTTCAATAACACTGTTCGGTCAGAAAAGAGATGATCCATCCCGTTGACAGATACGGAATCTTAGGCGACCTCGGACAGGAACTCTGTCGCGGGATCCGCTCTCGCGAAGCCAAGTGGTTCAAGCACGCGGAAAGAACCCTTCTTGTAGCACACGACCTGATCCGTTCCATCAAGCCCAGGCAGTACGACGGTCAAGGGGTAGTTGCTGCGGCGCTGTTCATCCGCGGCCTGTCGCAAGGACAGGCCGCGCTGCTTCTCTGCGCAAACGGAATGCCGAACGAAACAAGGATTGTTCTTCGTTCACTCATCGAGCTCGTCATATACCTTCGGGCGATCCACGTTAGCAAGTGGCTGATGTGGCATTACGTGAAGCAACACGACCGTGAGCGTATACGAATGGCAAATAAGATCGAACGATCAGAGTTCTTGCAAAGCAAACTACCGGAGTTTGACCCCGTAGCCGAAAAGTCTCGTATCCAAGGCGAGCTTGGCTCGGCGAAAGACGGCCCATCTCTCGAGCTGTACTCGGAGGCAGCGGGAATGAAGGAAGTGTACCATACCGCATACACGGTTTTCTGCGGCGCCGTACACACTGGGGCTCAAGACCTCCAGCGCCATCTAGACGCTGCCACACCCGAGATGTTGAAGGAGATTAGATACGGAGTATCAGACGAAGGAATCGATTCACTTCTGATCACTGTGGCGGAGCTAGTCTTGATGTCAATGGATCCGGTCATTGAGCGTTTCTCCATTGAAACAGCCGTGGAACTCGAGTCCGTGCGCAAGGAACACAGAAGGTTGGGCAGAGAAAGTATCGAACAATCGTCTCCAGCATACCCCGAAGGACACGCTGACTCGCCATCCGGGTCTGCTGAGGCGTGACGTTCACGTGACGCTTGCACCTGAGGGAACGGAGTGGTCTGAAAGAGTCCGGCAGGAAAGCCGGATTCCCGGCAAAATGACGCCAGTGATTGGAGGGCGGCGAAACTGCTCGAACAGGGTTGTTTTTTATGGGGTCGCCCGGTAGATTGGCGCGGCTTTTTCAGGACTAAGAAGCCCATCACCAATCATTAAAGGGATCGATCATGAAACACGTTGGAACTCTCGCCTTGGCCTTGCTCGTTACGTCGGCCGCGGCATATGCGGCGGATTTGGAAATCAAGACCGGCAGCCTGGTCACCATCGACGGCTCGGCGACCAACGCCGGCACGCTGTATGTCGGCCGCTACGACAACGGCAACAACCTAGTGATCACCAATGGCGGCAAGGTCGCCACCGCAACGGCGTACGTGGGCCAATATTCCGATGCCAACACCCTCGCCATCACCGGCACGAACTCCGCCCTGAACGTGGCGGGCAACCTGGTGGTCGGCGAAAGCGGCAAGGACAACGTGCTCACGGTGGCGGACGGCGGAGAGGTCAACGTCGGCACGACCAACGGCACGGCCGGCGCGATCAGCGTCGGGAACGCCACTTTTTCGGCCGGGGGCGGCGCCACCGTTTCGGCGGATGCGCTGGTGGTGGGAACGGCCTCCAACGAAACCGGCAAGGCCGTTTTGACCGGCAGCGGCACGGAGCTGGTGCTTTCCGACAGCGCCTTCATCGGCACGGCCAGTTCCAGCAACGCCGTCACGGTTTCGGGCGGGGCGACCCTGGTGGTTTCGAACCAGCTGCACGTGGGTTCCGCCGCCACCTCCAACAACACCGTGACGATCGGCAACCAAGGCGAAGTGCGGATCATCGGCGGCGCCGATGTCCAGAACCCCGGCTCCAACAAGGTGGAGATCAAATCCGGCGGGCGACTGACCTATACCGGCGATGCCAACCTCGACAACGCCGCCGCCAACGGGTTCGACTTCCAATCCGGCTCGACCCTGGAAATCGGCGGCAACCTGGCGTTCGACCAGATGGATACCGGCGTTTCGGTCGTCCTCAACGGAAGCCTCAACACCAACCTCACCGCCGTGTGGGATACGGGTAGCCGCGAAATGTATGTCGGCAACACCAACTCCGTCGGCAAAAACATCCTCACGATCAAGGACGGCGCCCAGGCGCATGCCCGCCTCTCGGCCGCCCACATCGGCGAAAAATCGAACAACAACGCGATCAACGTCATCGGTGAAAATTCCGTCCTGACGGTGGAAGGCCAGCTATTTGTGGGCATGCAGGGCGACAAGAACGCCCTCTCCATCACCGACGGCGGTTCCGCCACCATCACCAACAGCCTCCGCGCAGGCTTCGACACCGCGGCGAGCGAAAACCGCGTTTCCGTGACCGGCACCAACTCGACCCTGAACGTGCTCGGCAGCGCCATCGTAGGCGAAAAGGGCAGCAAGAACAGCCTGGAGGTCACCGACGCCACGCTGGAGATCGGCCAATCGCTGGAGATCGGCCGGCAGGGCGGCGAAAACAGCGCCACGATCAGCGGCGGCACGGCGACCGCCACCGTCGGCGCGGATCTCTCCATCGGTGCGGCAGGCAGCGGAAAAAACACCTTCACGGTCGAAGAAGGCGCCCTGCTCTCGATTTTGGGCAACGCCTACCTAGGCACCAACTCCGCCGACAACACCTTCACTGTCACCGGTACCAACTCGGTCCTGAAGATTGGCGGCCACCTGACGCTCGGCAACATGGTTGAAACCAACAGCCTCACGGGCAACACGCTTTCCCTGTTCGACACCGCCAACGCTACGGTCGGCGGAGACCTGGCCCTGCGCAATGGATCGATCCTCGAAATCCAGACCGGTTCGAAAATGGCGGTGGGCGGCAACTATGTCCAGGACGCCACCTCGGAACTGGCGGTATCCGTCAGCACCAACCAGACCGCGCCCAACCTGGCCGTCGCCGGAACCGCCACTTTCGCCGCCAACTCCACCATCAAGGTCTATGACGGCGGCGTCGGCAAAGATCCCTACGAGCAGACCATCCTGACCTCGTCCGGCCTCTTCATCGGCACCAACGCCGCCACGACGGCGCTGCTCAACGACACGAACACCTTCAACTTCGTCAACGCCCTGCTCGACATCGAAGGGAGCGTCACCAACAACTCGATCCTGCTGAAGACCGAATTCCTGTCGATCGCCGAAAAATCGGGCCTCGCCGGCACCGACCTCGAAGCGGTGGCCAACGAAATCGACGCCCTGGCCCAGGCCGGCATCACCAATGCCATCACCATGCGCAACATCCTCGGCACCGAACTCGGCTCCGACGCCGCGCGCGGCGCGGCGATGGACAACTACTACGGCGAAAAGGCCAGCGCCTCCCCGGCCAACACCGTCATCAACCTGGGCATCCAATCGGTGTTCGAACAGCTGACCCGGCGGGCGGACAACACCCGCGCGCGCATGGGTACGGCCAACCGGAACCCGCCCGCAGGCGC
>JBGSLE010000412.1:0-3676 GCA_041740875.1 Pontiella sp.
GGTGGCCAAGCTCGCCGACGGCGGCGGAGGCGGCAAGCCCGACCGCGCCCAGGCCGGCGGCAAGGATGGCTCCAAGGTCGCCGAGGCGATCAAGGCCGTTCCCGCCTTGCTCAAGGAAATGCACGCCTAACGCTTGCCCAATCCGATCCCGTCCGGCAAACCCCGCCAGAAATCGTGCGGGGTTTTTTCATGGCGCTTGACCTCCTTGGCGATGGGCGTAGGCTCACGACCGTAGGAGGCGCGCGGACGCCTGTTCATTAAACCGCAGCCGGTGGGTTCCGCTGGTCCGCCGGCAACAGGAGGACAACCATGAAAGTGCTGCAAGCCGCCATGAGGAAAAAAGCCGAACTCCAAATCGCCCCGTTGATCGACGTGGTCTTTCTGCTGCTGATCTATTTCATGGTCACCTCGTCCCTGATCAAGAAGGAGGCCGACCTCTCCTTCCTGCTGCCCGCCGGAATTTCCCATCCGGTCGGCATTCCGGTCGAAGTGCTGGTGGAGGTGTCGGCTACGGGCGACATTCTGGTCGAAGGCATGCGGTTCGACGACCGAGTCAGCCTGGCGCGGCAGCTGGCAGCGCTCAAGGCCTCCGCCGATCTATCGGAGAGCGACCTGATCGTGAACATTCTTCCGGCCGACAAAGCCCTGCATGGCCGGGTGGTCGCCGTGATGGATGCCTGCGCCGCCGCCGACGTGAAAAACACATCGTTTGCCATGTCGCTGTAGGAGGCGGTGAGCGGATTCCGTCTCAATAGCGTCTCTTTTACCCCCTGTGCCGCTGGTCGGCGCAGGGTTTTTTTTGCGGGCGGGAAAGCGGGCCGAATATAGGGATGATCAATATGGGTATTTCAATTCCTATTTAAAACGGGGGGTTTTCGGGCAGGATCGTAAATCCCGGTTAGGTGAGTAAAAAACGAGGGCTCTAAAAGAGGTGAAATAGTCGGTGCGAATTGGAATCTAATGTAAGTATTAGATGGCAAAGTTGTTGCTACCCATGGAGATACGTTTAAGGCCGCCTTAGTGCTGGCGGCTTCGTTAAATCGCTAACCCGGATGGCAACAATGGTACGAAAATCAATATTAGTTGGAATCTCTCTCGTTTCGCTGTCAATGGCGCAGGGCGTTTGGGCATCGGGAAAAATCACCAAGACCGAGCCCGTCGCCACAGGCATGATGAAGATCACCATCGAAACCTCGGCGGGCAGGCAATACCAGGTGCAGTGCCGTCCGTCGCTGGTTGCGGGGGAATGGATCGATGTCGGGCAGGTTTTTACGGCCGATGCCGCAGCGACGGTCCGGGAGCTCTCCTCGGCGGAAAAGCAGTGCTATTTCCGGGTGGTTTGGGTGGGATGGCCCACGGGGGGCGGCCCCCTTCCGCCTCCACCCCCGCCTCCGCCCCCTCCGCCTCCGCCGGAGACATAAGCCGGTTTTCATACCTGCGTAGCGAGAGCTGCGATAGGGTTAGAGCAATTCACGAATGAAATGCCGCACCGATTCGATTCTTGGTAGGGACGGCTGTCCCTAGCCGTCCGCGGCGGAGTGGGACACTCCGCCCTACCCAGTGCGGCATCACAATCGTTGTCTGCTCTAGCAGGGCGCGATAGGTGTCGCGAGGAGCGGGCGGATCGTTATCATTTGGCTCCCGTGACGCCGCCTGCGGCCGCCTTGGCGAACCACTGGGCGGCATCGGTTGGGTTTTTTGCCACGCCTTTTCCTTCGGACAGGCAGACGGCGTAGTTGTACATGGCTTCGAAACTTCCCGCTTCCGCGCCTTGGCGGTAGTATTGCACGGCCTGTGCCGGATCTTTGGCCACGCCGATGCCCTGTTCGTGGCATACCCCCAGGTTGTGCATGGAGTCCGGATCGCCGGCGGCGGCGGCCTTACGCATGAGATCCAGGCCTTTGGCCTCGTTTTTTTCGCCGCCCAATCCGAGCAGGAGGCAGCTTCCCAGCTTGCCCATGGCGGGAATGGAGCCCTTGCCCGCGGCCCCGCCATACCATTGAACCGCTTCCGCCGGGTTTTTCTCCACGCCGTAAAGCCCCTTCGCGTAGCAACGGCCTAGGAAATACATGGAGTTGGCGTGGCCCTTCATGGCGGCCAGACGATGCCATTCCACCGCCTTTTGCATATCCATCGGAACCCCTGCGCCGATTTCGTAGCAATTGGCCAGGATGACCATCGCGTGGTCGTTGCCTGCGGCGGCCTCCTGCTCGAGCAGGCGCACGGCCGCATCTTGGTTTTGCTGCGTTCCGATCCCCTGGAGCTGGTAGACGGCGCTGTAGGCCTTGGCCTGCGGATGGCCGAGCGCGGCCGCTTTCTGGATCCAGCCGAAGGCCGTTTCCGGGCTTTTTCCGACGCCTGTGCCGGACATGTAGCAGGTGCTAAGGTCGAACATGGCGCCGGCATGGTTCGCGTTGGCCGCCTCCAGCAGGAGCGCGACCGCCTTGGCTTCGTCCTTCGGCACCCCGTCCCCCTTCAGGAGGGCGGTGGCCTGTGCATAGGTGGCCGCGCCATCAGCCGTCTTCTTTCCGCAGCCCGCCGACAGCAACAGCACCGCAACGCCAACCACGAAACAATTCCCGATCTGCATTCTGTTCATGACCTGATCCCTTCGTTGCGACGACCGCAATTGCCGTTCATCGCCAGTGCATAATAGCCGTGCAACGCGCCACGTAAACCCTTGAGGCGAAAAAAATACGGCCGACAGGTTGTTCTTCGGAAACCATTCGGCCCTGCGTTCCAGCCATCTGCGACCAGGAAACGATTTTTGTGGTTATTCCCGGATCGCTCGCCCATATTTCCGCGCCATGAATATTGTGCCTCCAAAAATCATCCAGGGCGGGATGGGCTTCGGCATCTCCGACTGGCGCCTCGCCCGCGCGGTTTCGCAACTCGGACAGCTGGGCGTCGTGTCCGGAACCGCGCTCGATGTGGTGGTGGCGCGGCACCTGCAGAACGGCGATCCCGGCGGCCACGTGCGCCGCGCACTGGCCCATTTCCCGTTCCCGAACCTGGCCAAGCGGGTGATCGATACGTTTTTCATGCCGAACGGGCTGCCGGAGGGCATCCCGTACCGGATGCTGCCGATGCACGACCTCGAAGGGTTCCGGGAGCCGCAGCTGATGTGCATCGTGGGCAATTTCGTGGAGGTGTTCCTTGCGCGGGAAGGGCACTCCAACCCCGTCGGCATCAACTATCTGGAAAAAATCCAGATCCCGCACCTGCCTTCGCTCTACGGGGCGATGCTCGCCGGGGCCGCCGTGGTCGTCATGGGCGCGGGAATCCCCTTGGCCGTGCCGGGTATCCTCGACGCGCTCGCGCTGCACCAACCGGTCGAATATCCCATAAACGTGTCCGCCGCCGACGGTAAGAACGAGGTCTTCAATCTCGTCTTCGATCCGGGCAACTTCATCGAGGGCGACACGCCCCCGGCGCCGCTCAAGCGGCCCGACTTCCTGCCCATCGTCTCGTCCGAAACGCTGGCAACGGTGCTTTTGCGCAAGGCCTCCGGCAGCATCGAGGGGTTCATCGTCGAGGGCAATCCGGCGGGTGGGCACAACGCGCCGCCGCGGGGCACGATCGCGATGATCGACGCACGCGTGGGCAAGAACGACCCCGCGGCCATCTTCAATTTCGAATCGCCGGACCAGCCCACGCACGACCGGGGCGACTCATG
>JBGSLE010000413.1:0-7772 GCA_041740875.1 Pontiella sp.
CAATGCGACGGATATCGAGGCGCACGGAGGAATAAAACTTCAGCGCACGGCCGCCGGGCGTCGTTTCGGGACTGCCGAACATTACACCGATTTTTTCGCGAATCTGGTTGGTGAAAATACAGCAGCAGTTCGTGCGGGCAATCGCCGAGGTTAGCTTACGCAGTGCCTGAGACATCAGGCGGGCCTGCAAGCCGACTTGTGACTGGCCCATTTCGCCGTCGAGCTCGGCGCGCGGCGCGAGCGCGGCGACGGAGTCGACCACGATCACGTCGAGCGAGTTGCTCTTCACGAGCGCCTCGCAAATGTTGAGCGCTTCCTCGCCGGAGTCCGGCTGGGAGACGAGCAGGTTGTCGATGTCCACGCCGATCTTCTTGGCGTAGCCGGGGTCGAGCGCGTGCTCGGTGTCGATGAACGCCGCCGTGCCGCCAGCCTTTTGGGCGTTGGCGATGACGTGGGAAACCAAGGTGGTTTTACCCGATGATTCCGGGCCGAAGATTTCGATGATGCGGCCGCGGGGCAGCCCGCCGATCCCCAGCGCCAGGTCCAGCGTCAGCGCTCCGGTCGAAATCGCTTCGATATGCCGGTTTACGCTGGCGTCGCCCAGCTTGACGATGGCTCCTTCGCCATACTGCTTCTGGATTTGCGCGATAACGGCGCTCAGTGCGGATGCGGAACCGGTGGTGGTGGACTCTTTTTTTGCGGCCATGTGCGGGGTCTCCTTGGATAGCGTGCGCTCTTGTTGCAATGAGCGCGAATTGTTATCCAACCCCCCCGGCGGTGTCAACGCCACCTGCGCCCATTCGGGGGGGAAAACACCACCTGGCGCACCTGTTTGGGAATCAATAGACGCGGGGAACAAAGGTTTGCTCCCCGAGTGGCGGCCGCTTGTAGTGGCGGTCGTCCTGCCGGGGCGGCAGCTCGATCGGCTCGGGGGTGAGATCCTTGTAGGGGATCCTGCCGAGCAGGTGGGCGATGCAGTTGAGGCGCGCCTTTTTCTTGTCGTCCGCCTCAACGACCCACCAGGGGGACTCGGGGGTGTCGGTGTGCTTGAACATGTCGTCCTTGGCCTTGGAGTATTCGACCCACTTTTCGCGCGACTGTAGATCCATCGGGCTGAGCTTCCAGCGCTTGGTCGGGTCGTCGATGCGTGCCTGGAACCGTTTTTCCTGCTCCTCGTCGCTCACGGAAAACCAGTATTTGACGAGGATGATGCCGGAGCGGATCAGCATTTGCTCGAATTCGGGGCAGGTGGTGAAGAACTCCTTGAGTTCCTTTTTCGAGCAGAAGCCCATGACGCGGTCGACGCCGGCCCGGTTGTACCACGAGCGGTCGAACAGGACGATCTCCCCGGCGGCCGGGAGCTGCGCCACGTAGCGCTGGAAAAACCATTGCGTCTGCTCCCGTTCCGTCGGCTTGCCCAGAGCGACGATGCGCGCCACGCGGGGATTCAGGCTTTCGGTGATCCGCTTGATCACGCCGCCCTTGCCGGCCGCATCGCGTCCTTCGAAGACCACCACCACCTTCAACCCCTGGTGCTTCACCCACTCCTGAAGCTTGACCAGTTCGAGCTGCATGCGCGCCAGCTCGGATTCGTAGAACGCTTTTTCCAATTGCCCGTCCTGCTTGCGCCCTTTGGATTTCTTATCCTTCGACATGCAACCCTCCCTGTTCACGGTTCCGGAAACGGGCCGCAGTCTATGCCGTGCGCCCGGTGCGCGTCAATCGGGCGCAAAAGCTCTTTCCGGTTTTAAAAACAAAAAAGCCCGGCGGATGCCGGGCTTTTTTGCGAACGAGGGGCAATTAGATGCCGAAGTCGTCGGCCATGACCATCTCGGGTTCGACGCCGAGTTCGTGGACCATGTCCTTGACGCACTTGAGCATGATCGGCGGCCCGCAGAGGTAGTATTCGATCTCGGTCGGGTCGGGGTGCTTGTCGAGGTATTCGTTGAGCACGACTTGGTGGATGAACCCGGTGGAGCCGGTCCATTGGTCTTCGGGGAGCGGGTCGCTCAGCGCGACGTGCAGGGTGAAGTTGGGGAATTGGCGCGCGAGTTCCTCGAACTCCTCCATGTAGAAGAGTTCGCGCTTCGAGCGGCCGCCATACCAGAAGGTGATCCTGCGGTCGGTGCCGATGCGCTTGAGCTGGTCGTAGATGTGCGAGCGCATCGGGGCCATGCCCGCGCCACCGCCGATGAAGCACATTTCGCGGGTGGTTTTTTTGGCGAAGAATTCGCCGTAGGGGCCGGAGATGGTGATCTTGTCGCCCGGCTTGAGGCTGAAGACATAACTGGAGCAGACCCCGGGCGGGTAGCTGCTTCCCGGCGGCGGGGAGGCAATGCGGATGTTGAGCATGACGATGTCGTCTTCGAGCGGGAAGCTGGCCATGGAGTAGGCGCGGAAGCAGGGTTCTTCGTTATGCGCGACCAGGTCCCACATCTTGAACTTGTCCCAGTCGCCGCGATATTCCGGCGCCACGTCGAACGCGGAATATTTCAGCCCTTGGTAGGCGGGCACGTCGATCTGGATGTAGCCGCCGGCGCGGAAGTCGAGCTTTTGCCCCTTGGGCAGCTCGACGACCAGCTCCTTGATGAAGGTGGCGACGTTGTCGTTGGAGCGGACGGTGCATTCGTATTTCTTGATGTCGAGGATCGAGGGTTCGATGTCGAGCTTGAGGTCGTTCTTGACCTTGAGCTGGCAGGCGAGGCGGATGCCTTCCTTGGCCTCGGCCTTGGTGACCTGGCCGGCCTCGGTCGGCAGCAGCGAGCCGCCGCCTTCGAGCACCTTGCACTTGCACATGGCGCAGGTTCCGCCGCCGCCGCAGGCGGAGGGCAGGAAAATCTTCTGGCTGGAAAGGGCGGAGAGCAGGGAGGTTCCGGGCTTCACTTCGACTTCCCGGTTGCCTTCGTTGATATCCAGCTTGACCAGCCCTTGGGGCACGAGCTTTTTCGCGGCGATCATCAGCAGGACCACCAGCAACATGATCAGCACGGTGAAGACCAGGACGCTCGATACGATGTAGGTTGTGTTTTCCATAATGGTTACCTAATTAAGAATTAAGATTTAAGAATGCTGAATATCGGGTCTGCGACGCTTCCGTTGAAGTGGGCGGGGTGTGCCATTCATTCTTAATTCACAATTCTCCATTCTTAATTGCTAGAGGTTGATGCCGGAGAAGCACATGAAGGCCATGGCCATGAGGCCCGTCATGATCATTGTGATGCCCAGGCCCTTGAGCCCGGCCGGCAGATGCGAGTAGCGCAGCTTTTTGCGGATGGCGGCCATCGAGCAGATGGCCAGCGCCCAGCCCGCACCGGAGCCGAAGCCGAACACGACCGACTCCGCCGCCCCGTAGGAGCGCTCCACCATGAAGAGCGAGCCGCCGAGAATGGCGCAGTTCACGGTGATCAGCGGCAGGAAGATGCCCAGCGCGTGGTAGAGCTTCGGGAAAAACTTGTCGAGGATCATTTCGACGAGCTGCACCATCGAGGCGATCGTCGCGATGAAGCAGATGAAGTTCAGGAAGCTCAGGTCCAAGGTGGCGTATTTCGGGTTTAGCCACGCCAAGGCTCCGGGGCCGAGCAGGAAGTGGTGGATCGCCCAGTTGGCCGGGATCGTGATCGTCTGCACGAAGACCACGGCCACGCCGAGGCCCACGGCGGTTTCGAATTTTTTCGAGCACGCGAGGAACGAGCACATCCCGAGGAAGTAGGCGAGCAGGATGTTTTCGACGAAGATCGATTTGATGGCGAGGCTTACGTATTCCATGTTGCTATTCCTCCACGTACTTGCTGACGGTGCGCTGCGCCCAGATCAGCAGGCCCAGAATGATGAATGCGCCCGGGGCGAGCAGCGCCAGCCCGTTGCCCATGTAGCTTTCCGGCAGAACCGTAAAACCGAGCCATTTGCCGAACCCCAGGATTTCGCGGATCGAGGCGACGGTCACCAGGATGATGCCGTAGCCCAGCCCGTTGCCGATGCCGTCGAGGAACGATTCCTTCGGCGGGTTCTGCAGGGCGAAGGCCTCGGCGCGCCCCATTACGATGCAGTTGGTGATGATGAGGCCGACGAACACGCTCAGCTGCTTGCTGATGTCGAACAGGAAGGCTTGCAGGAGCTGGTCGGCGATGATCACCAGCGTCGCCACGACGGCCATTTCGACAATCATGCGGATGCCGCTGGGGATGAAGTTGCGCATCAGCGACAGCACAAAGTTGGAGAGGGCCACGACCGACGTGAGGGCCAGGGCCATCACGATGGCGGTTTCAACCTTGACCGTGACCGCCAGCGCCGAACAGATGCCCAACACCTGGACGGTGATCGGATTGGTGTCCGAGAACGGATCCATCAATAGTTTTTTAGAAGCGGAATCCATGGTTAGTTCCCCTTGATCGAGTTGAAATAGTCGGCATAGCGGGCGGCGTCCTTGCGCAGGAATTGCTCCACGCCTTTCCCGGTGAGGGTTGCGCCGGAGATGCCGTCAACCGTGGTTTCGTCCAGCGTGGATCCGGGTTTGGCCACCTTGAACTGCGTTGGCTTACCGTCGGCGAAAAGCCTTTTCCCGGCAAACTGCTGCTGGAACCAGCTCTTTTCGACTTCCGCGCCCAGGCCCGGTGTTTCGCCGTGCTTGTAGAAGCTCACGCCGGCGATGGTCTCCAGGTCGGCGTTCAGCGCAAGGTAGCCATAGATCATGCTCCACAGCCCCTTGCCCGCAATCGGGAAGGCATACTTGGTGGGCTTGTCCGCGCCTTCGTCGGTCCAGAGGTAGATCGGCAACTCGCCGGCCGCCTGTTGCGTGACATGCTTCTCAAAGGTGGCTTCGATTTCGGGGCGTTCCATGGCCCCGATATCGATGCCGAACGCCTTGACGATGTTCCGCTTCACGTCGAAGGCCTGGTTGGCCTCCTTGAAGCTCTTCAGGCCAGCGGCGGTGCCGGAGAGCAGCAGGCTGCAACTCACGCAGATAACGGCCGCAAAAACCAGGGTTTTGGTATCTTCACGCATTGTTCAAGGCCCTCGCATACGCTGTTCTCTTCCGGATGTGCGCCTGCACGACGAAGTGGTCGACCAGCGGCGCCATCACGTTCATGAAAAGGATCGCCAGCATGGCGCCTTCGGGATAGGCGGGGTTGGCGACGCGGATCATCACCGTCAGCGCGCCGATGAGGAAGCCGTAGACCAGCTTGCCGGTGTTGGTGGCGGCGCTGGAGACGGGATCGGTCGCCATGAAGACGATGCCGAAGAAGAACCCACCCATCACGAGATGGTAGTAGAACGGCAGGTTGGAAAAGGCGCTGCCGAGCGGAAGGACGTTGAAGAGCGCTGCCGTGGCCAGGCAACCCACGATGCCGCTGACCATGACCCGCCACGAAGCGATGCCGGTGGCGAGCAGGAAGAGCATGCCGAGCAGGATGGCGATGTCCGAGGTCGAGCCGATGCAGCCGGGTATGTTGCCGGCCGTCATGTTCCAGAGGGTGTAGCCGGCCTCGTTCAAGGCGTGGACGGCATCCGCTCCGGTTTCCGCCGCCGCGGCGACCGCCAGCGGGGTGGCCTGGGTCACGCCATCGACGTTTTCCGCCACCGTTCCGAGGATGCTGTTGTCCAGCGCGGTCTTGGCCGATCCGATCCAGACCTTGTCGCCCGAAATCTGCGCCGGGTAGGCGAAGAAGAGGAAGGCGCGCGCCGTCAGCGCCGGGTTGAGGATGTTGTATCCGACCCCGCCGAAGATCTCCTTGCCGATCACGATGCCGAACGAGATGCCGATCGCCACCTGCCACAGGGGCAGGGTGGGGGGGAGCACCAGCGGGAAGAGCATGCCCGTCACCAGGAAGCCTTCGTTGATCTCGTGGCGGCGGACGACGGCGAAGAGCACCTCCCACAGGCCGCCGACCAGGTACGAAACAAAGACGATCGGCAGCACCATCGCCGCGCCGCGCAGCAGGTCGGTCGTGAGGGTCGCGCCTTCCACCTGGTTCGCGATGTTGAACTGGTTGCCCGCATTCCAAATGCCGAAGAAGAGGCAGGGGAGCAGGGCGTAGATCACGAACATCATCAGCCGCTTCTGGTCGATCGAGTCGCGCACGTGCGGCGCGCCCTTCGTCACGTCGCCCGGGGTGCGCATGAAGGTGTCGCCCGCTTCGTAGAGCGGGTAGAGCCGCTCGAACTTGCCGCCCTTTTCAAACAGCGGGGCGATCTTCTTTTCCATCAGTTCGAATAGAAATTTCATTAGATTCCTTCCTCCTCGATCTCCTGCAGCCCGCGCTTGATGATGCCGCAGACATCGGTCTTGTGCGGATCGACGAAGGCCGCCAGCGCAAAATCCTCGGGATCGGTTTCAAGGATGCCCAGCTGCACCATTTCGGCGGTGTCGTGCGCCAGCGCGGCGCGGACGAGGTAGTCGGTCAGGATGTTGAGCGGCTGGTGCTTGTCCATCCAGCCGGTCACCACCATGGCGCGGTGGCTGCCGTGCTGGTTGGTGCCCAGCTTCCATTCGTGGTTCATGCCCAGGATCGAGGAGAGGTTGACGCGGTGCGAGCTGTATTGGAAAAGGCCCGGCGTGGTCCAGCCCATGAGGTGGCGGGAACGGTCTTCCTCCAGAGCCACGTACTCCGACCCGTAGAAGCGCAGGAAGGAGTCGGCCTTGACGGCATCGCCCCACAGGATGTTGCCCGCCACGATCCGTACTTCGACGGCTTCGAGCGCCTTTTCAAACAGGGGCTTCAGGTTGGCGCCGAGCGCCACGCGGTAGTGCTGGCGGCACTCCTCCTTGACCGCTGGTCCGCCGAGCGCGATGATTTTGGTGCGCGGCAGTTGGCCGGTCAGCAGCAGCTTGCCGATCAGGATCACATCCTGCGCGGCGAGCGTGTAGACCGTGTCTTGCGGCAGGATCGGGCTGATCCGGTTGATGTGTACGCTGGTGTTGCCGGAAGGGTGCGGGCCGCTGAAGGTGTGCGATTCCACGCCTGGGAAATCCGGGATGTCCGATCCGGCCGGCTTGCACAGGTGGACCTTGCCGGTGGTCAGTTTCGCCAGCGCGAGGAGTCCGGCCTGGAAGGCGTTTTCATCGCCCTTGAGCACCAGGCTGAAATCGGCCTGGAACGGCGCGGAGGAGCAGGCGTTGACAAATACCGCCTTCGGAGCCTTGGCGGGATCGGCGATCTTGTTGAAGGGGCGCTGCTTGATCAGCGGCCAGAGGCCGGCGTCGAGCAGGTGGTCGGCCACCTGTTCGCGGGAGAGGGCGCCGATGGACTCCTTCGGGAAGCGTTGGAAGGTGACGCTCTCCTCCTGCGCCGCGCGTTCGATCACGATTTCCAGCGGGGCGCGCCGCGCGCCGAGGTTGACTGCCTTGATGGAGCCGCCGCAGGGAGCGCGGAAGAGCATTTTTTCGTGCTTCTTGCTCTCGAACAGCACGTCGCCGCGCTTGATGGCGTCGCCCGCCTGCACTTTCAGGCGCGGCTTCAGTCCTTCGAATTCCGCAGGGTAGACCGCGAACAACGCAGGGCTCGCGTACTCCTCGATGGTGCTCCTAGGTTTCCCTAAGACCTTCACATCGAAGCCTTTCTTGATTTTGAAGTTAGCCAAGGCCGGTTCCTCGTTAGGTGTGGTTTTCAAATTAATGGGTATCTATATACCGATTCATGGATGGCGATTAAAGCATAATTCGTTATAAAAATACTCATATTATGTGTCTTCGCCGGAAACAGGCTCTGGCAAAGCTAAACAGCGGAAATGTGCTTACTAAGTACGGGTTTCATTGTCACGTCCAAAAAGGCGGT
>JBGSLE010000414.1:0-1980 GCA_041740875.1 Pontiella sp.
GTCGATCACCAGGTCGCGGCCTTCGTTCAAAAAGGCCGCGCCGTTGGAAACCGCCATGCCGTCCAGCGCTCCGCCCACCGACAGCGTACTGTCCGCATCCCAACGGAACCCGTCCATGCCAGCGTCGAAATCGTTGGCCACCTTGAGCGTGCCGCCCGAGGCCAAGCGGAAAAGCTGGTTGCTCGAGGCGATCACCAAATCGCCGACCGAGACCGTTCCGCCATCCGCGACCAAGACGGCGTTGTTGGCCCCCCCGCCGAGGGAGAGGGTGGTTTGGATCGTCCAGCTCACCCCGTCTTCGGCGATGTAGGCCGTGTTGTTGGAGGCGCTGGCGCTGCCGCCGACCACGGCGTTCGAGCTGGTCACTACGGCACCGGTGTCAAGGTAAAGGAGGTTGCCCGAGGTGGTTCCGCCGACGGTGATGGTGTTGGTGGTCCAGGCCGAGTTGACCACCTGCGTCGTGGCGTTTTCAAGAAGGTTGGTGTACTGCGCGAAGGCGGCGGAGCCGCTGGCGAGCAGGGCGGCGCAAAGTGGTAAAAAGCGTTTCATGGCATCGACTCCCGGTTTCCAAAGGGTGGAAAAACAGGGGCGGACGATACAGGAAAGCCCGTTTGGCCGGAAGGGGATAGTTTGGCGGATTGCGGCCGGGGTCAATCCACCGGCTGGAGCAGGAAGACCTTGTCCTGGCGGCGAACCTTTACGGGCAGGGCGAAGGTCACCTGGTCGCCCTTGGCCGCCCGCGCGGCGGGTTGTCCGGCAACGCGGAATTCGTCGGCGAAAACCGTCACCGCGCCGGTCGTCGGCCCTTCGACGAGCAGATCGCAGCCGGGCAGCAGCTCCTGTTGCCAGAGGGTGAATTCGGCGACGCCGGCCTTGGGGAAATAGTTGGAGATAATTCCGAGCTGGATGCGCTTGCGCGTCGCCTGCGAATGGCCGGTGGCGGACCATTCGCCCATTTTTTCGCCGAGGTAGTAGCCGCCGTCCCAGAAGCCGCGGTTGAAGACGCTCTTCAGGTCCGCCTCCAGCGCGTCGAAATCGAGCGCGGCGAAGGTGCCGTTTTCGACGGCGTCGAGCGCCGCGCGGTAGGCCTTGGCGACCGTGCCGACATATTCCGCCGTCCGCGCGCGCCCTTCGAGCTTGAAGACCGTAACCCCCGCCGCCGCCAGCCGGTCGAGGTGGCGGATGGTGCAGAGGTCCTTCGGCGACATGATGTAGCGGTTTTGCACCTCCAGCTCATCGCCGGTTTCGACATCGACGAGCCGGTAGGCGCGGCGGCAGTTCTGGTAGCACGCGCCGCGGTTGGCCGACTGGTTGAAGCAGCCGATGCTCATGTAGCATTTGCCTGCGATGCCCACGCAGAGCGCACCGTGGGCGAACAGCTCGATCTGCACCAGCCGCCCGGACGGCCCCGTGATGTTTTGCTCGCGGATGGCCGTGGCGATCGCCGCGATCTGGCCAAGCTCCAGTTCCCGCGCGAGCACCATCACATCGGCATGGCGCGCGTAGAAGCGGACGGCGCCGAGGTTGGAAATGTTGGCCTGCACGGAGAGGTGGACTTCGAGGCCGAAGGCGCGGGCGGTTTCGATGGCGGCAAGGTCGGAGGCGATGACGGCGTCGATGCGCGCGGCTTTTGCGGCGGCGCAGATTTCGAGGATGGTTTCGAGTTCGTCGTCGTAGACCACCACGTTGAGCGCGAGGTAGGCCTTCACGCCGCACCGGCGGCAGATGCGGGCGATCCGCCGCAGGTCCTTGAGCTGGAACGGGCTGGCGGCGCGCGAGCGCATGTTGAGCTTGTCGATGCCGAAATAGACCGAGTCCGCCCCGGCGCGGATCGCCGCCGCCAGCGCCTCGTACGACCCCGCCGGCGCCATCAATTCAAATTTGGAAGGCTGTTTTTGCATGGGCTCACTCTTGGGCGAAGCGTTCGGCGGCCTTCATGCCGTCGAGCGCGGAGCTGACGATGCCGCCGGCATAGCCTGC
>JBGSLE010000415.1:0-2242 GCA_041740875.1 Pontiella sp.
GACGGCCTCCAAGGTCTCCTTCATCGCCGGCGGATGCACCGCCAATACCACGAGTTCGCAGCTGGCCGCCTGCGCGGTGGTCGCGCGGACAATCCCCTTGAAATCGGCCACGAGCATGTCGAGCACCTGCGCATTGCAATCCGCCACATGGATGTTTTTCGGCCGTTGCCCGGCGGCTTTCCAGCCCTCGATAAGGAACCGCGTCGCGCGGCCCCCGCCGACGAATCCGATGCTATCGAATCTCTTCATGGCTTGCTCCCTTGGTTGATAGATCCATCCGCTTGCTTAAGGAAATAATTGGCCAAAAACCATGCCTGAAACCGTGGCCATGACGATGACCAGCGATACGAAAACAACGGTCTTCCTGGCACCCAATACCGTCTGAATCACCAGCATGCTCGGCAGACTGAGCGCCGGCCCGGCCAGCAGCAGGGCGAGGGCGGGGCCTTTGCCCATACCGCTGCCGATCAGCCCTTGCAGGATCGGCACCTCGGTCAGCGTGGCGAAATACATGAAGGCTCCGGCGAACGAGGCAATAAAATTGGCGCGCAGCGAATTGCCGCCGACCGCCTTGGAAATCCACTCCGACGGAATCAGTCCTTCATATCCGACGCGTCCGAGCAACGCCCCGGCCACCAGTACGCCGATGAGCAGCAGCGGCAGGATCTGCTTGGCGAAGCCCCACGACGAAGAAAACCATTCGCCGGCCTCGCCCTTGTCCGTGCTGGTGAAAGCCGAGAGTCCGACCACCGCAGCCGCGAAGGCAACCATCGGCTGTTCCGGGAACGCGACGCCGAGCGCCACGACCGGCAGGGCGGTCAGCGCGACCTTCCACCATTTAATTTCAAACCATAGCACCAGCATGACGCCGAGCGCGGCGGCGAAAAAGGAGGTAGCGGCCCATTTGGCGGAATAAATGGCCGCCCAGAGCCCGGCGTCGGCCTCCGGCTTCCCCCAGTTGGCAAAAACCAGGATCGCGACCATTGCGAAAAAATAGAGTCCGTTTTGCCAGAGCGGCCGCTTGACCTCTTCGTCCGACATGGCCATTTGCACCGCCGCCTTTTCCTGCTCCTCTTTTCTGAAGATCAGATGCATTAGCAGTCCGATGATCACGCTGAAGGCCACCGCGCCGACCGCGCGGGCGATGCCGAGCTGCACGCCCAGCACGCGGGCGGTCAGGGCGATCGCCAACACATTGATCGCCGGACCGGAGTAGAGGAACGCCGTCGCCGGACCGAGCCCCGCGCCCATGCGGTAGATGCCTGCGAAAAGCGGGAGCACCGTGCAGGAGCAGACGGCCAGGATCGTGCCGGAGACCGCAGCCACGCCATAGGCCAGCACCTTGTTCGCCTTTGCCCCAAGGTATTTCATCACCGAGGCCTGGCTGACGAATACCGCGATGGCTCCCGCAATGAAGAACGCGGGGATCAGGCAGAGCAGCACATGCTCGCGGGCATACCACTTGACCAGGTGAAACGCCTCCAGAATCGCGTTGTCGAACCGTGCCGCGCCGACCGGCAGGTAGAAGCAGCCGAGAAACACCGCCACGATCACCGCCAGCTTTTTCCACTCGTTTTTCCAGCTCATGTCCAATCCCTTTTTATTTCACCATCCCGGCGTGCTTGGCCGCGTTGCTGTGCAACACCTCTTCGACGCAGTGCATGAAGTTGAGGATACACGGTACCCGCAGGCTGTAGAAAACCTGCTTGCCGCGCTTGTCGTCGGCCACGATGCCGGCCTGCTTCAGCACGGACAGATGCTTGGAGACCGTCGAAAAATCGAGATCCAGCACCTCGACGAATTCGCAGACGCACCGCTCGCCCTGCGCGAGCTGTTCCGCCATCCAGAGCCGTACCGGGTGGGCCAACGCCTTGAGTACATGGGCCTTTGCCGCTGATTTTTCCTTTTCCATTGCCATCATACCGCCGCCTCATCTGTGGTTATTTGACATAACTACCAAATATAGGACAAAAAACAAGCCGCTTTTTCCCCGCCTGGCTACGACGGAGTCAAAAAGGCTTTGCAAACAGGTCTTCCAACCGTTTCCCTGCGGGAGATTCACGCGCAGAAAAACCTGCCCGAATGGTCTATTCTAAACCGTCTCTGGTTTATGAATAGACCAGGCTAGTGGAAAACAAAAACGCAACACCGGAAGGGAAACTGGTTCCGGCCGCCGGTGTTGCGCAATAAGGTCGGTTAGTAGTCGCCGTAGTCGCGGCGTCCGCCGCCACCACGCTGCTGC
>JBGSLE010000416.1:0-3056 GCA_041740875.1 Pontiella sp.
AGCCCGCGCGCCTCGCTGGCGGAGAGCGCCAACACCTTCTTGGCGCGCGGCGTGAACGGGATGTTGCCGATCGTCTTGGTTTCGGGGCCGGTGCCCACCGCCTTTTCGACCTCCATGCGCACCGACGCCAGGTCGATGCCCAAGGCCTGGAGCGCGTTGACCGCCACGCCATGCCCGAGGGCGATCAGCCCCAGCAAGATGTGTTCGGTGCCGACGTAGCCATGGTTGAAGCGGTCGGCCTCCTTGCGCGCCAATTGAAGCACCTGCTGCGCACGCGGGGTAAAATTGTCCATAGATACTCCTCTATTCTACACGCTGGTTTTCGTTCGACTGGTCCATAAAGTCGCGCAACACGTCGGCCCGCACGACATCGCGTTCGTCGGGTTCGAGCCCCTTGCTTTGCTGTTTCTGGAGGTGGGCCGGCTGGATGGAGATGAACAGCATGTCCAGCTGGCGCCGGGAAAACTGGTTGACCAAGCCCAGGTCGAGCCCCAGCCGCAGGCTGGAAAGCAGGTTGAGCGCCTCGCCGCTGGAAATCATGCGGGCATTGGAAAGGATGCCGAACGCCCGCGCCACGTGGTCTTGCACCACGATGGCCCGGTCGTTCATCAGCCGGACGCGCGCGTTGTTTTCGTGCTCGATCAACTCCAGCACAATCTGTTCGAGGTGGGCGATGATCTGGTCTTCGCGGCGGCCGAGGGTGATCTGGTTGGAAACCTGAAACATGTTGCCGGCCGCCTCGGTGCCTTCGCCCCACATGCCGCGCACGGCCAGGCCAATCTTGGAAATCCCGTTGATGACCGGATCCATCTCCTCCATGAGCACCAGGCCGGGCAGGTGCAGCATGACGGATGCGCGCAAGCCGGTGCCGACGTTGGAGGGGCAGGAGGTCAGGTAGCCGAGCCGGGGGGAAAACGCATAGCTGAGGTGCGACTCCAGCAGGTCGTCGATCTGGTCGGCGGCCTTCCATGCCTGCTGAAGATTGAGCCCCGGCTGCAGCGACTGGATGCGGATGTGGTCCTCTTCGTTCACCATGATCGAAAGGCATTCGTCGGAGGAGACGAAAACGCCGCAGCTGTCCTCTTCGAGGGCCAGTTCCTGGCTGATGAGGTGGCGCTCGAAGAGGATCTCCTTATCAAGGGGGGAAATTCCATCCATGCTCCAGCCCATGAACGGCTGGTCCATGGACTTGAAGATACCCTCCACCATCTCCCAAATCTGGTTGTTGTCCTCTTCGCTCGCCCAGCCCGGAAAACTATGGTTTTCCAAATTGCGCGCCAAACGGATGCGGCTGCTGATCACCGGGCCTTCGTCGATCCCGGCCTCCAGCCAGCTTCCGTGGCGACGGACCATGTCGTCGATCGTCATTGCCCGCCCCCTTTATCCGTCTCGTCCAACCCCTCCTTGAGGGAGCGGATCTTGTCGCGCAGGTTGGCGGCGACCTCGTACTCCTCCTTGGAGATGGCGGTTTCGATGTCTTTTTGCAACGCGGCGATCTGGGCGGTAACCCGCGCCTCGTTGCCTTGGCGCGCGGGAATCTTGCCCACATGCTGCCGGCTGTGGTGCATCGCCTGGGTCAAGGCGTTGAGTTCGCCCATGAACGCGTTGTAGCACTCCGGGCAGCCGAGGCGCGCGCGCTTCTTGAATTCGGAGCGGGTCATCTGGCAACGGTTGCAGCAGAGGTCGAATTCCGACAGCGACGGCCCTTTCGCGAGGGCCGAATGGGCGCCCAGCCCCAGCAGGACGTCGGTGATGGAAATGGGCGAATTGAGGTCGATCCCGTTTTTCTGGGCGCAGTCCTGGCAAAGATTCAGCTTCTTCACATCGCCATCGATCACCTGGGTGAGGTGGATCGTGGCCTCCGTTTCATGGCAGCATTCACATTTCATGGGATTACCGTTTCGTGTCAGACAACGGGCAAGGTAATTCGTTGCGGCCGCAGCCGCAACCTTTTTGACTCCGAGGCACGATCCCGGCGCGCGAAAGAACGCCTACGCAATCGGGGTGCCTTCGGCACGGGCGCAGGCGGCGTAGAGCCGTCCCAGCTCGGCCGTCACGGGGCCGGGAGTCCCGGTGCCGATGGAGCGCTTGTCCACATCGACCACCGAAATGATCTCCGCCGCCGTTCCGGTCAGGAAAACCTCGTCGGCGACATAGAGGTCGTAGCGCGCCATCACCGCTTCGCGAACCTCGTAGCCGGCTTCGCGCGCGATCTGCATCACCTTGTTGCGGGTCAGGCCTTCGAGCGCGCAACTCGTGCTCGGCGGCGTCGAGAGCACACCGTTCTTGACGACGAAAATGTTGTCGCCGGAAGCCTCGGCCACTTCGCCCTTGTGGTTGAGCATGATGCACTCCATGCAACCGGCGTTGATCGCTTCGATCTTGGCCATGACGTTGTTGAGGTAGTTCAGGCTCTTGATGCGCGGGTTGATCGCCTCCGGATGGTTGCGGATGGTGCCGACCGTGATGATGCGCAAACCGGTTTCGTAGAGTTCCTGCGGGTAGAGCTGGATCTTGGCGGCGATGATGATCACCTCGGCCTTGTCGCACAGGTAGGGATTGAGCCCCAGCGTGCCCTTGCCGCGCGTGACGACGAGGCGGATGTAGCCGTCGAAAAGGTTGTTGGCCTTGCAGGTATCCACCACCGCCTGGGCCATCTCCTTCTTGCTCATCGGGATGTGGAGCGCGATCGCCTTGGCCGAGTCGTAGAGGCGTTCGACATGCTCGTCGAGCAGGAAAACCCGGCCATTGTAGGCCCGGATGCCCTCGAATACGCCGTCGCCATAGAGCAGTCCATGGTCGAAAACCGAAACCACCGCGTCTTTTTCATCCACCAATTTGCCGCTGATAAACACTTTCATTGAAGAATCCCTTGCTAAACCAACACGCCGTCCTTGAGGAAAAGCCGGCGCGAACAGCGCGCCGCGACCTCCCCGCTATGGGTAACGAGCACGAGACTATGCCGTCTCGTTTCGGCCAGTTGAAACAAATAATGCAAAACTTTCTCGCCCGTTTTCGAGTCCAGGTTGCCCGTCGGCTCGTCGGCGAAAATGACA
>JBGSLE010000417.1:0-17747 GCA_041740875.1 Pontiella sp.
ACGCCCACCCAGGCCACCTGGCCGACCGCCGGACTATCGGCGGCTACCACCCAGGTGTTGGTTACGTTATACCACGTATCCTGCGAAAAGACGCCGGCGGTCGGAACCGTGGCCACCATGGTGCTCGCCGGGGAGGCCAGCGACGGCAGCGCGCTCCAGGCAACCCCGTTGGTCTTGTTAAAGTCGACCATCGAATTGATTGCGTTTTGGCCAAAGGCCCCGTTGGTGGGATTGCTGAGCATGAATCCGCCGCCAAACCCGGACACGCCCTTGGTCAGCATGTCCCTGGCGCCGTACCAGGTATTCGTATCGGATGAGGTGGCGACGCGCATCACCATGGTGTAGGTGCCCGCCTGGATGGTCTCTCCGAGTCCCGCCCCGGCCAAGGTGGCATACGCCACCCCCGCTCTTCCTTGTGTCGGGGTGCCAACCTGAAGCGCGAACGCTGCGCCCGCAGCGGCAGCCAGGCCGTTGGTACCGGTCGAGGTCGACAGGTTGCCCTTGATCAGGGTTCCGGCTTCGACCGTGAGTACCGTCGGGATGGTGTAGGTGGCCACTTCGTTAAAATCGGTTCCCACGACCACCATATCCACCGCTTTCACGTTACCGGCATTCCCGCCCATAGAATAACGAAACTGCGTCAGATTACCTATGGCCACTTCGAGGGCTTTGTCAACTTTCTGGGTGTATGTGCCAGTAAATCCATAATCGGTCCAAAGGGTGTAGGTCTGAGCGGTTAGGTCAATACCTAAAATGACACTGATCCCGGTAGAATCGATCATTCCCATATTTATATTGCCGTTTCCGTAATACACAGCTGGGGTTCCCCCAGGATTGTTTAAGATGGCTGACACGGTTACGTTGTCAGGCGTTGCTGCTGACGATTTTCCCTTGCTGAGGCGTTGAAACACTTGTTTCCCTGTGGAATCTTGAAAGCCCATCTCTGTAAGTACCGGGGAGGTGTCGCTGGAGGTGAGGCTCCAATTGGCATAGTCCACGCGCACATAGACGGTTCCGCTGGTGATGGGAGTTGGCATCGCAACGCTTCTTGTTACATACGTGCCGGTGTGTATCGCCAATCCGGTTCCGTTTATCACGTTGTTGGTTCCCATGATGTTTACGCCTCCTGCTGCCAAATTGACATCGCCGGGGGTTCCGGTATTGACGGCGTTTTTCGTCAACGTTCCCGCTGCATCGTTGTATTGCCAATTCTGCAGAATAGTGGCCTGGGCCCCGAAGACGGACAGCATCGCCGCCGTTATTACACCTACTTTATTCATTCCTATCTCCTTTTATTTGTTGGTTAAGGCGCCCATCGCTCGACGGGAACGATGGGCGCGAAATCCGTTCTTTCGATGGATTAGAAACTGCTTTCGATCTTCAGCTTCAAGAAGCGCTGGGGCTGGCCGGACGCATCGGCGCGGTTGGTATAGACGTTAAAGCCAGCGTCCAAGGCTCCCGAACCGACTGCGATGATGGCGGTATTGGTCCAGCTGCCGGAGCTGACCAAGTTTTCGCTGTGTTCAACGCTATAGGTCAAGCCGCGTGCAGCCGCATCGGTGTATTGTGCGTGAACGTATTGCATCCAGTTGGTGCCACTGAGGGTTACCATCGAGAACATTGGCTCGTACCCGTTATCCACCGCATTGGTCGGATTTCCGCCGAGGGCGTATTCGGCCAAGTTGTTGTACTCATCGCCATCCGGGTTGTCGGTGGTGTTGGTTAATGTGGTGAAGGACGATACCCAATCGGCGTAGAGCGATTGCGGCGTATCGGCGGGAGGGGTGTTGCCGTAGTTCTGAAGTTCAGTTAATGAATCGCCTACCACCATCATATCCACCGCGACCTGGTCGCCAATCGTGGCGTTCGCAATAAAAAGACGGAGACTTTTTACGTCAGTAAAATCGTTTGTAAACTGCGTCGTCGCCACGACTTGCGTGTAGTCGGTTGCACTACCGATTTTTCGCCATAACCCATACGATCCATTGGCCCCGTCATCTAGGTCAACCGCCAGAATTAAGCTCATGGGGGTGTCGGGGTTTGCTATCGCTATTCCCGGGTTGGCGGGGTACTTATATACAAAAGATCCGGTTAAAGAATTATCTGTTGTAGGGGTTCGTATTATTTGTGGATTCGCTTTCGGTTTTGATAAAGTTGCACTTGTGGTTCTTGCCGCACTATTCACAAAACCAACACCTAATGATGCTGCAGTAGTGGAGTTGCTAGCAAAAGACCATGAAGAAAAGTCGATACGATAATAGACCGTTCCGCTGGTAATTGGTGTTAAGAAGTCAGCGGAAAACGGACCCCCCGATCCGTCAAACGTATATACCGCTTGTCCCGTGCCGTTTACAAACATGCGCGTTCCTGTATTAAACGTCAACGTTCCTGCGGTATTGGTGGCAAGCTTTGCATTGATTCCCGCTTCATCGTTGTACTGCCAATTCTGCAGAATGGTGGCCTGGGCCCCCGTTGCGGCCAGCGTCATGATGGCGGCCAGTGCGGTTAATCGTTTCATTTTCCTGCTCCTTTTCCCTTTATTGGTGACTATCTGCTGTTTTTTTCTGCCTACCTTGCGGAATCCTATCCGCAACCTGCACTACGGTTTTATGTTCAAAAAAGTCCGCGCCGAATGCGCCCCGCGCACCGTCCCCTCCCCGATGTCCGGCGTACCGGGCAGCATGGCGACGGGCTGCGGCGTCCACGGGACAAAGGAGACCTTCAGCACCTGGTTGGGGGTGTTCTGCAGGTGCAGGCTGGAGGCGTGCGAGGGTAGAACGGGCTGGTTGAACACATAGACTTCGTCCATCATGCCGCGCAGCCCGACCGGACCGCCGGGTTGCACCTCCACGGGGCGTTGCGGCCAATAGACGCGCCCGACGGTGAGGGAGCCGCCCCCGATTTCCAGGTAGCGCTCCTTGGGAAAAGCGGACAATCCCCACGCACTGCAGCGCGCCAGCTTGCCGTCGAGATAATGGGTGAGCACCACCTCGTCCCCATGGTAGTCGCGATTGAACACGGCGGTCAGATGGTGCCAGCGGCCATCGCGCAGGTCGGTGTCGCCGCAGATCCACTTGTCGCGGAAATTGATGCGCACCGCGCCCACCACGCCATGGCCCGAAGAGTGGTTGACCCGGATCCGGCAGATGTTCTCCAGGTCATCATGCTCGTGCCACTGCTTTTCCGCCGTCGTGAACATGCGCCAGGTGAAGAGGTTTTCAAACTCGCCGGGTTCAAGCTCGGGGCTGAGCTTGACCCAGAAGGCCACGCTGCCCGGTTCGTCGGAGCCAAACTCCTTGAGGTCGGCGATCACGCCTTCGCCGTGGCCGGAAAACTCCAGCGCACGATTGAACCGGCCGGGCACCCGGCGCGGCGCCGGGTATTCGGGATGCTCGACCAATCCGGCCAGATAGCCATCGGCGTTGGCAAGGTTTCCGTGGTTGACGACCTTTTCACCGCGCTCCTCGTCAAAGCGGTAGTGCGCATACTGGAGGTTTTCGAGTTCCGGCGGACGCGACAGGTCGAGGCCCGGTTCGACCACCCGTTTGGTGTCGGTTACGGGCATGGCCGTTCCCCGCGCGATTTCGACGGATTCCTTGCCCACGATTTTGCGCTGGATTTCCTCCCCGCCCCCGTTTTCGGTGAACAGGTCGAGGGCGCCGCGTTCCACGTTGACCACCGTGGCCTGTCCATGGCCGCACTGGATGCGGGCGCGAACGGTATTGGCGCTGAGTACGGCGTCGGGCGTATGGATCGAGAAGCCGGAGGCCAGCCCCGGCACATCCACCACCAGCCCGCCGGAACGGAGCAACAGGCGCCGCAGGGAGGTGAGGTCCATCTGGACCGGGGCGGTAAAACCAATGCGGGCGCCGTTGTCGAACACCACGTCCAGCGATCCCTTGGCCAGGTCGAGCATCCCGGACGTCAGGACGCCGTTGCCGATCGCCACCGTATTGGAAAGGCCCCACTCCAGGTCCGCCGCATGAACCACGCGGGCGACAAAACTCGATTCGTCGTGCATGAGGATCGTGGAGACCGTATCCGCATCGCGCCCCGCCGACCCGGTGCCGGGCTTTTGAACCAGCAGGAACGCCGCCACCAGCGAGGCGGCGATCGCCGCGACCCAGGCAAACCGCGAAACCGCCTTTGAGCGGACGTTGGGCAGCTCGCTGACCAGGGTATTGGCGCAATTGCCGATATAGCGGCCTTCGAGGTCGTGGAACATGCGTTCGATCTGGAAATAGTCGAACTGGGCCTGTTCACCGCTCTCCAGCAGTGCCGCCAGCTCCCGCTGTTCCGCATCGCTGAGCATGCACCCATCGTGCTGGGCGCTCAGCAGGCTATACAATCGTTTCCGTGTCGGGCTCATCTAGGCTCTTTTCATTTCCAGCTGTATGGTTTTCAGCAATTTTTCGCGGATGCGTTGCAACCGCTTGTAGAGGACGTCGGGCTTTTCCCCCAGCTTCAGGGCCAGATCCTGGATGGTTCCGCCGCTGCTATACCGGTGCTCGATGAGCAATCGTTCCCGTTCGCTCAACCGGCGGATGGCGGATTGCAGGATCACGCCCTGCGATTCAAACTCGTCGTGGCGGGCTTCCTGCACCGCCATCATGGATTCCAGCAACTCGTCGCTGAAATATTTCCGGCGCACCCGCAGCCGGTGGCGGTAGTTGCGCACCGCATTGAAGGCAAACGCCAGCGCCCAGGGTAGAAACGGCTTTCCCGGGTCGCGTTCGTCGTATTTCTTCCAGATCATCGTGGCCGTTTCCTGAAGAATGTCGTCCACGTCGCTCTTGTTGTTAACCAAGCTGCCGATATAGAAGCGCAACGCCTGCTCGCAAGCGGTGTAATCCTTGATAAATTGTTCGGTGTCGGACATGGAATCAAAATCATTCTTATGGGTTGATGTATCCACCCCTCCCGGTTCTGACAGGAATATTTCGCAATAAATTCACGGGCCGCTCCGGGCGAACTGCGGCAAATGAATGCGTTAAGGGTTCCCCGTTATAGGTTGCCGGCCAAATGCAGCGAAGATAATTTCCGAAGGAAAGAGCGCAGCGGTGCCTCCGTCCAGCGGATTCCAAGCCCCTGCCCTGGTTTCCGGCGCCTGCCGGTCGTCATCCGAAAGCATTTGTTCGTTGCACTCCTCACCGCACATGGCAGGCCACTTCGCTCTCCGTTCGTTGGCGGTCTTTGGTTTGGGGTCGCCCGCAAAGCCGGTTAAATCGATGGGACTATGAGGTTGGGTGTGGTAAGACTCGTTTCTTGCTGGATGAATCGAAACGGAGAATTGCACATGAACAGATGGGGTGTCGGGGCGGTTGCGGGGTGGCTGCTGGTGTCGATGGTGCCTGCGGCGGAGCGACCGAATGTTTTGGTGTATTTGATTGATGATCAGGATTTGTCGGAGTGCGGGCCGTTTGCCAAGCCGGGATCGGTGTGGACGCCGAATCTGGACCGGCTGGCGAAGGAGGGGATGAAGTTTAACCGGGCGTATGTGCCGCATACGGTGTGTACGCCGTCGCGGTATGCGATTTTGACGGGTCGGTATGCGAGCAAGTCGTATAGCAAGACGTATGTTTCGGACGTTGGAACGGATCGCCAGGGCTCGGTTAATTTCAATGTGGCGCTGGAGTCGGACAACATGAACGGGGCGGCGGTGTTGTCGAAGGCGGGCTATGCGACGGGTTTTGTGGGTAAGTTCCATGTGGGGCCGGATGGGGAGAATGCTTCGGATGAGGGAGGGTCGCAGAAATTTTCGAAGGATTTGAAGGATAGTCCCGAGACGAGTGCGCTGTTCAGGCAGCGGGGGGATGCGCTGGCGGACTATTTAAAGGAGCGGGGTTTCACGTGGGCGGATGCGGTGATGCATGGGAACCTGGATCGCCCGTATGGGGAGCATAATCCGGATTGGATGGTGGATGCGGCGCTGGCGTTTATGGAGCAGAACCGGGATCGCCCCTTCTTTTTGCAGGTTTGTTCGACGTTGCTGCACGGGCCGGATAATTCGTGGATGAAGGGTATGGATTATCCGGAGATTACGGGGGATGGACGCGTGAAGCCGCCGCCGGAGTGGATGAAGCGGCGGAAGGCGGTTTTGGAGCAGGCGAAAAAGGCGGGTTTTTCGGCGGCGCATGAGGTGGGGATTGCCTGGATGGATTCGAATGTGGGGGTGTTGCTCGATAAGCTGGAGGCGCTGGGGATTGCGAAGAATACGCTGGTGGTTTTTTTGCCGGATCATGGCAGTTCGGTGAAGTCGTCGTTGTTTGGGGTGAACGGGGCGCAAATCCCCCTGCTGATGCGTTGGCCAGCGGTGATTCCGGCGGGGTCTTCGTGTGATGAGTTGGTGCAAAGCATCGATTTGATGCCGACTTTTTTTGCGCTGGCGAATGCGACGGTTCCGGGGCAGTACCCATTGGATGGGCGGAGTTTGGCGCCATTGCTGAAGACGGGGCGGGCGGATGGGTGGCGCGATTCGCTCTTTTTTGATCTGGATAACATGCGGGCGGTGACGACGAAGAATTGGAAGTATATTGCGACGCGGTACACGGTGGCGGAGGTGGCGAAGATAAAGAACGCGGAGCCGCAGCAGTTGCCGTCGCTGATGAGTGCGCTGATGACGCGGGGGGCGAGTCATCCGGGATTTTTTGAGGAGGATCAGTTGTATGATTTGCGGAAGGATCCGCTGGAGATGAATAATTTGGCGAAAAATCCAGAGTTTGCGGCGCAACTCGCTGCGATGCAGCAGCTGTTAACGCCCTATCTTGAGTCGATCGGGCGTCCGTTTGGCGAGTTTGTACCGGGAGAGGGATCGGCTCCGGGGGGACAGATCGAGGAGCAGATTGCGCTGGTGAAGCAATTGAAGTTGCAGGGGAAAACCGTGACGGTTCCGGCCCATTTGAGTGGTGGGTCGTCTAAAACGTATGGAAGCAAAGAGGCGAAGCAGGGGAAAAGCCGAAAAAAGTAGCAAAACGGGAAGCTCCCGCAGGAAAAGGAATAGGAACTCCGGACATATGAAAAAATGGATCCCCCTACTGCTACTGGCCGCGCTGAGCTCCAACCCCGCACCAGGCGAAACCCTGCTGGTGGGCGGGGATGTGCTGAACGGCCATTTCAACAACGGAGCCGGCGACCCGCTGGCCGATCCGTGGGTCTTCGCCGAAACCGCCAGCTGGCAAAACCTCGGCACCGGCGGCCAGACCGCCCAGGCCACCCGTAGCAACCTCGCATTCGACGGCTCCCGCAACGCCGTCATCGCCCAAGGCTCATCGCGGGTACACGGGCTGGATACCGGCCATGCCATCGCGGCCGGCGAACGCTTCGGCATCCGCTACGTCTGGCGCGACGCCACAAACTGGGAGGACAACGAGGATGAAATCCAGGTCCGCCTGTTCGTCACCGCCGACGACACGCCCGGCGGCACCCAGACCCTGCTGGCCGAAGCGCGCTCCGGCTACAGCACCCGGGACAACACCTACGAAGCGGTGGTGCAAAACGACATCCTTGCCGCCGGTGCCGCCGCGGCCGGGAAAACACTCTTCGTCTCCATCGACGGCATCAAGACCGCGGGAACCGGCGCGGCCGACGGGTTTGCGCGCGTAGACAACTTTACGCTGACCAGCGGCACGGAGGGCTCCGCCGCGCCCACGAACGCCATGAACATTGTCTTCCTGCTTTCAGACGACGGGGGCTACGCCGACTATGGATTCCAGGACGCGCTGACCGGCAAAACCACCGAGTTCAAGACGCCGAACCTCGACAACCTGGCCGCACAAGGGCTGCTCTGCTCGCAAGGGTATATGGCATCGGCCGTATGCAGCCCCTCGCGGGCGGGCTTGTTGACGGGGCGCTTCGCCCAGCGCTTCGGCTACGAATACAACATTGAGAATTCCGACACGCCCGAGGATGGAATGCCCGTTGAACAGGTGATGGTCATGGAGCGCATGAAGCAGCTGGGCTATTCCACCGGCGTCATCGGGAAATGGCATATCGGCCGTGAAACGGCCAAGCAGCCGGCCGCCCAAGGGGTCGATGTCTTTTTTGGGATGTGGGGAGGATCGCGCCCCTATTTCGGCGTTCAGGCGGATGAGACCCAAAAGCTGCGGGACGTCAATGGAACCCACCTGAGCAATTGGATCAACGAGCCTTCGTTCAACGGAACCGCCCCCGACCCAACCTACGGGCGGCATGTGACCGATGCGTTTGGCGACGAGGCCGCCCGCTTCATCGCCAACCATGCCACGAATGCGGCCCCGTTTTTCCTGTATCTTCCGTTCAACGCCCCGCACGGCCCGTACACGCTGGCGAAAGCCGCCGACCTGGCGGTGTTCGACTCCACGAGCCTGACCGGCACGCGGAAAAACACCGCCGCCCTGGTTTATGCGATGGACCGGGCCTGCGGCCATGTGCTCGACCGGCTGAACGATCCGAACGGCGACGGCGACTCCGGCGACTCCATTGCGCATCGGACCATCGTGGTTTTCTCGAACGACAACGGCGGACCGCAGGGCGACGAGCATAGCAACGCCCCGCTGCGCGGAGGCAAGTCGAGCACCTACGAGGGCGGCATCCGTGTGCCGATGATCATCCGCGTCCCCGATGCGGCCCACCCGGGCAGCTTCATTTCCGGGATCTACACCAATCCCGTGGTTACCCACGACTTCCTGCCCACCTTCGTCGCCGCCGCCCAGGGCACCATGACCACCCCGACGGATGGCGTCAACCTGCTGCCCTACCTGACCGGGGAAAACACCCAGCCGCCGCACGAGACGCTCATCTGGCGGCTTGGGTACAACTGGGCCATGCGCAAGGGAAGCTGGAAGGTCGTCGTGACCGGAACGGACCGCCGCATGGTTCAGCTCACGGCCAACGGCACGGGCGAATACGCCAACTACATCAACTCGCATCCGGAAAAGTACAGGGAGTTGACCGCCCTCTTCACCGCGTGGGAATCGAAAATGCACAAGCCCGCCGCATCAACCTCCCAGGAGGTCCACCGTTTCGACCGATTCCTGCTTCGGCAAAACGTTGGCGCCAACATCGGATGGGGCGATTCCAATGCGTGGGCCGATCCCGCCGGTGCCGCCGTCACGATGCGCGCGGCACCCGACAGGAACGTGACGCTGGACGCCTACGCCAATTGCAGCCTGGAGTTCCACCCCGCGAACAACGCAAGCTATCAGGCAACCAACGACCTGGTGCGCCAGAGCGGGCTTGAATTCATGCTCAACGAACTCCTGTTCGCCGGCAGCTTTTCCGGTGCCGCCCGCCAAACCGGCCGCCTGGCCGGAAACCCGCTCCTGTTGGTGGAGAGCCTATCATCCAACGCACCGGCCATCCGGCTGGGCAGTGCTGCATCCTCGGCAGCGGGCTTTGCCTTCGACATCGCCAACGACCTGATCCTTTACAACGACCTGGAGATTACCGGGGACAGCGCCCTGGACTACGGCATCAGCGGAAACGTCTCCTCGTATGGCGATCCGCGGTCCATCACCAAAACCGGCACCGCCACCCTGGCGCTCACCGGCACGAACACCTACGGCGGGACGACCTCCATCCAAGGCGGAACGCTCCGTTTCGCGAACAGCTTCCAAACCGCGCAGCTCCAGGTCTCCCCCGGTGCAACCCTTGGAATGGATCTCGACGACACCATCGCGGTCGGTGGCTCCGCCACCCTGGGCGGCACATTGACCGTAGGCCCCGGAACCAAGACCCGCGCCGTTCTCATCGAGGCCGCCGCCGTTTCAGGCACCTTCGACTCCGTAATCCTGCCGACAGCCGAACACTGGCGGGTCGAATACACGCCCACCACCGTGGAGCTGGTGCTGGACCTGAACGATACCGACGGCGATGGCTTGGCCGATGCCTGGGAAATGCGCTATTTCGGCCGCCTCGACGCCAGCAGCGGCGGAACCGACAACCAGGACGGCGACCGCAGTTGCGATCTGGTGGAATTCCTCGCGGGGACTTCGCCCACCAACCCGGCTTCCTGGTTCAAGACCCCCGTCACCGAGGCCGGCGGCGGCACCCTCGAGGTTACGTTCGAGGCGATCTCCAACCGCACCTACATCCTCGAAACCAGCGCATCGCTCGCAAGCGCATGGAACCTCGGCGACTCCACCGGCCCAGTTCCGACCAACGGCCCCCAAACCCTGCGCCAAACCGTGCCCGGCAATCCGCCGGCACTTTTCGGCCGGATCGGCATTTTGGTGGAATAGGCCCGCCGCCGCCCCGGCATCCATTGCCAGCCAGGAGGCCTACAGCTGCGGCACCAGGCGGATGCGCCGGGCATCCAGCGCCGGGCCCACCGTCCTGCGCTTGGCCAGCAAGGTATGCACGCCTTCGGACAGCTCCACGGTTCCAAACTCAACGTCGCTCCACTGGCCAACCGGCAGGCCGGCCACGTTTTTACCCAGCTTTTCCCCGCCATCCAGCTGGAGATCGAACATCAGCTCCTTCCCGGAAGGGTTGTTGGCCAACCGGAGTTCGGCCACGATCTTGTAGGTGCCGGAGCGGACGTTCTTGAACTCCCAGGACAACGAGGCGTCGCGCTCCTTCCAGTTGCCGATGTATTCCTGCCCGTCTGCGCGGCCAACCTGCATTTTTTCGCCATAGCTGGGCTGCTCGATGTCGGCGGTTTTTATTTCGAGAGCGATCCCGCCGTCGGCCGCGTTTGAAAGGTACTGGTGGTCGATCGCCACCGCCCCGTCGATCTCGACCGCGATCACGGTTGCGAGCGGATCCGGCATGGTGGCCGGCAGCTGGATCACCCAATCGCCGCCACCGCGCACACAGTCCAACCGGGTTCCGTCGGCCAGGAGGCGCGCCGACTTGATGCTGTTGCGCAAGCCGGGAACCACCAGGCCGCCGCCGGCCGGCCATTCGAAAACATGCAGATAGAGCTTGCCGTCCTTCTGCGTGCAACGCCCCCAGGGCAGCTTGCGGAACGGGCTGGCCGAGGAGCCATGGATCGATTCGCCGTTGACGGCCATCCATTTCCCGACCGCCTCCAGCCGCTCGATGGACGGAGCCGGGATTTCCCCTTGGGCGGTCGGGCCAATGTTGAGCAGGAAATTGCCGCCCTTGCTGGCGATGTCGATCAGGTTGCGCACGAGGGTTTCGGTGCTTTTCCAGTTGTTGTCGTAGCTCTTGTAGCCCCAGGTATCGTTCATGGTCATGCACGATTCCCAGTCGTAGTCGAGGCCGGTTGCGGGAATCTTCTGCTCGGGGGTGGACATGTCGCCCTTGTAATCGCCGCCCAGGCGGTTGTTGGTGATCAGGCCGGGTTTCAGCTTCAACAGCGGACGCAGCAGGTCGGCGCGTTCCTTCGTCATCCAGACCGGCGTATCCCACCAGAGCACGTCGATATCGTACTGGCCCAGGATCTCCTCGACCTGCGGATAGGCAATGGACTTGAGGTAGTGGTCGAAATCGCCCTTTTGCGCTTCGTCCCAGAATTCGCCCTCCTTCCTGCTGGCCTTTGCGCCGCCCGGATGCGTCCAGTCCTGGGCTTGCGAATAGTAGAAGCCCAGCTTGATGCCATGCTTCTTGCAGGCCTGTTCCAGCGGGCGCAGCAGATCCTTGCCGTAGGGGGTGGCATCGACCACATCCCAGTCCGACACCTTGGAATCGTACAGCGCAAAGCCGTCATGGTGCTTGGAGGTGATGACGATATACTTCATGCCGGCGGCCTTCGCCAGGCGCACCCAGGCCTCCGGATCGTACATCACGGGATTGAACTCCTGCGCGTACGCCTTGTATTCCGCCACCGGAATCTTGCCCCGGAGCATGATCCATTCGCCAATGCCCTTGATTTGTTCGCCATGGTAGGTGCCGGCCGGGACGGCATAGACGCCCCAATGGATGAACAGGCCAAACTTGGCTTCGCGCCACCAGGCCATGCGCGCATCGCGCTGCTCCACCGTTTCCTTTTCGGGATCGATCCACTCCGCCGCGGCCGCAGGCAGGGAACCGGCCAGGAACAGGGTGGAACATACCAACGGGACAACCAATCTCAGACGGGCTGGGCATTGCATGGGTACTCCTTTTATTTGCGGTTTCTGCGGACGGGCGATGATCCTTGGCTTTCCGTTTTTTTATGGAAGACGGGTGCTTTATGGCCCGCTAATCCGGCTTCCCTGTCTAAACATTCCACGGTTCATTCACCACAACATTCTACGAAGAACAAAAAATGCAGTTCCTTGCACCAGCCGCGCCCCAAGCCATGCCGCAACGGAATCCGGCACGTTTTTTTGGGAGCTTATTTTCCCCGGAGGGGCAAGCCTTCGGCCAACATGCCGATCGCGGGTGACGGGAACGGCACAAAGGCCACGTCCAGCACCTGGTTGGGGGAATTCTTCATATGCAGGCTCGACGCATACGACGGCAGCACGGGCTGGGTGAAGACATAAAGCTCGTCCACCATGCCGCGCAACCCCACCGATTCGTCGGGCGCGATGAAATCGGACCGCGTCGACCAGTAGCCGCGCCCCACCGCGATCGACCCGCCGCCGATATCCTCATGGCGCTCGCGCGGGAACCAGGTCTTCCCCCGGGCGCTCGATCGCGCCAGTTCGCCGTCGAGGTAGTGCCGGATCGCCGTGCCGTAGTAGCCGCGGTGGAAGACGGCGGTCACATGGTGCCAGCGCCCATCGCGCAGATCCGTCGTCCCGCAAATCCACTGGTTGCGGAATTCGATGCGCACCGCCCCCACGACCCCGTCCGAGGTGGAATCGTTGATCCGGATGCGGCAGGCCAGTTCGTCGGCGTCGTCATTGTGCCAGCCCTTTCCGGGGCTGGTGTACATGTGCCAGGCGAAGACGTGTTCATATTTGTTGGGAACCGTGGTCGGCGCCATCTTGATCCAGAAGGCCACGCTACCCGGCTCGTCGGTGCCGAATTCCTTGATGTCGGCAATCATCCCTTCGCCATGGCCGGAAAATTCCAGCGCGCGGTTGAAGCGCCCCGGCACCCGGCGCGGCGCCGGGTATTCGGGATTGTCGGCCGAACCCTCCAGATAGCCGTCGGCGTTGGGGATGGTGCCGGAATTGGCGACCGTGCCGCCGCGTTCATCGTCGAAGCGGTAATGGACGTAGTGCAGGTTGTCGATTTCCGGCGGCAACGACAGGTCGGGGCGCGGTTCGGTCACCCACCGGGTCTCCGCGACGGGCAGCGCCGCGCCCCGCGCAATCTTGACCGATTCCTTCCCCACGATTTTTTTGCGCACTTCCCCGCCGGCCTGGTTTTCGGTAAAGACATCGACCACCCCTTGCTCGACGTTGACCAAGGTCGGGCCCTGCCCCCCGCAACTGATTTGGACACGCGCCGTATGGGCCCGAAGCACGGCGTCGGGCGTATTGAGCGCGAGGCCCTCCGCCAGGCCGGGCACATTCAGCACCACCTTGCCGGAGCGCAGCGAAAGCCGCTGCAGCGAGGTGAGATCCATCTGGACCGGCGCCACAAAGGCGAAGCGCACGCCGTTGTCGAGCATGACATCCAAGGTGCCGGACACGAGGTCGAGCATGCCCGGCTTCAGTTCGCCCTGGAGGATTTCGACCGTGTTTTCCACGCCCCATGCCAGGGAGCCGGATCCCACCACATGGGCGATGTACGGGGTTTGGTCGTTCATCAGCACGGTAGCCGCGGTGTCCACCAGCATTTCGGAGCGGATGGGCTGCTGGAATCGAGGAACCAGCGCGAGCACCGCCGCGAGCGAGGCGGCCAGCGCCAAGCCCCAGCCGGAGGCGCGGATGATCCGGGTGCGCTTCGAAGGAAACGCCTCCATCAGCTCCGCCGCGCGGTGCCCGTGGTAGAGTTCTTCGAGTTCGTGGAGCATCGCGCCCAGTTCGAGGTAGCTGCGCTGCGCCTGCGGGTCGCCCTCCAGTACCTTGGCCAGCCGCGCGGAGGAATCCTCGCCGCCCAGGCCGTCGTGCTGAGCCGAAACCAGGCTGAACAGTTCTTTTTCTGTTTTCCGGTTCATTGTACTGCTGCTTCCAATTCAAGTTGGATGAACTTCATGAGTTTTTCGCGGATGCGCTGGAGCCGCTTGTAGAGCGCGTCGGGGTTTTCGCCCAGCTTCGCCGCCAGGTCCTGGATGGTTCCGCCGTCGCTGTAGCGGTGTTCGATCAACAGCCGCTCCTTTTCGCTCAGCCGCCGCAACGCCAGCGGGAGCAGCTTGCGCTCCTGCTCCAGCCGGTCCATCTCCTTTTCGTGGACCGCGGCGAGCGACTCGATCAACTCGTCGCTGAAATACTTGTGCCGCGTGCCGAGCTTTTGCCGGTAGGTGCGCACGGCGTTGTAGGCGAACTTCATCGCCCACGGGAGGAACGGCCGCGCCGCGTCGTACTGGTCGTACTTCCGCCACAGCAGGGAGGAGGCCTCCTGCATGATGTCGTCCACATCGCTCTTGTTCGCGACCAAGCTGCCGATGTAGTAGCGGATCTGCCGCTCATGGCGCGTAAACTGGCGGATGAATTCTTCGGTTTCCTGCATGGAAAAACCCCTTTGATCTATTCCATGTTGCGGCCGCCCCCGCGCCTCTGACCAGTTTTTTCATGGAAACATTCCGCCCGGCGCGCCCGCCTACAGGTCGAACTCGTAGATGGCGGAGGTATAGGGAATCTGGACGTACTTGAACACGGTGGAGGCAACGCCCCAGCCCTGGCGCCCGAAGAGGTCGGTCAGGTTGAATCCGATCCCGACATAGGGGTGGCGCTCGTCCGGTTCGGCATCGTCCCAATAGCCCTCCGCATAGTAGCCCGCGTGCAGCTCGACATGCCGCAGCCAGCTTTCGCGGAACCATTCGAAGCCATTGAGCTTGAGGGCGACCAAAAACCGGGTGTTATCGTAGTCCGTCACGACGTCGGCCTGGCTGGGGGACAATCCGACCTCGCAGCGCAGATCGATCTTTTCCGACCAATCGGGCCGCACGTAAAGCAGGTAGCCGAGCAGCGCCCCGGCGGTATTCATCAGCATATCCTCGTAGGAAAAGCCATAGCTGCTGAAGGAGTCGCCAAATTCCATGTAGCCCATCACCGCGAACGAGGTCAGCGCGCCATACAGGGCCGCATCGGCCTGGCTGAACCGCCAGTGTTCATAGAGCGTGGCCACCCCGTGCGACAGGAGATAGGTCACGTAGAGATGCCCCAGCTTGTCCACGCCCCCGTCCTCGGTATCGGCGCCAAACCAGCCTTCCGACTCGGCGTTCGGGGCCTTCGAAAAATAGTCCCAATTGAACACGCCCCACACCGTGACGCCCGCCACCCCCGCCCCCGTGGTCGCCAGCACCACCCGGTCCCGTTCCCAGCCGGAAAGGGTTTCCACGCCGTTGGTCAAAACCCCGCCCGCGCCGTTCCGGGCCAGCAGACCCGCCACGGCCAGCGCAACCGACTTGAGGTAAACAGGCGTCCGCATCGCATCCACCCTCCCATCAACAGGATGCTACGCCTCGCCCCGCCCCGTGGCAAGAAAGGAGCCGCCCGCCAAAACATCCTGTGATACCGCCTCTATTATTCCAAGCGCGGGAAGATTTGACCTGCATGGGGGTAATCCGCACAATCGCGCGCCACTTATGAAACAGGTAAAAGCCACCGTCATCGAACACCAGAACTTCCAGGGCGACTACCGCATCCTGCGCCTCGCGGCTCCGGCCGTCGGCCCGCTGGTCAAGCCTGGACAATTCATCCACCTGCAAATCCCCCGCTTGGGCGACCGCATCCTGCGCCGGCCGTTCAGCATCTACCAGACCGATGCCGCTGGCGTTTCGGTCCTCTACAAGCCCGTCGGCCGCGGCACCGACTCCATGGCCGCGCTGAAGCCGGGCGATGTGCTCGACCTGATAGGCCCGCTGGGCAACGGCTATCCGGCGTTGGCAGCGGGGAAAATACCGGTGCTGGTGGCCGGCGGCTACGGCAACGCCGCGCTCTACCTGAAGGCCAAGGAGCTGCCGACCAAGGGCGTCGCCTTTTTTGGCGGACGCTCGGCGAAGGACATCCTGTGCGTGGACGAATTTAAATCGCTCGGCTGGGATGTGCGCCCCACCACCGACGACGGGTCGCTGGGCACCAAGGGACTGGTGACGGCGGCCTTCGACCCGTGGATGAAAGAGCAGGGAGCGGCGAGCGGTAAGCCGGGAGTCGCAGCGCTGGAGCTGTTCGTGTGCGGGCCGAACCCGATGCTCAAGGCGATGGGCGACCGGGCGATCGAGCACGGCTTTACCGCCTGGCTTTCGCTCGACAAGAACATGGCCTGCGGCGTCGGGGCCTGCCTGACCTGCGTCATCAAGCGCAAGACCGCAGAAGGATGGGAATGGGCGCGCTGCTGCAAGGATGGCCCCATTTTTGAATCCAGGGAGATTATTTGGGAGTGATTAGCGGGGAGCAGGGGGCGGGGAGCTTGGAGCGGGGGGCTTGGAGCGGGAAGCGGGGAGATTGGAGCGGGAAGCGGGGAGGTTGAGAGAAACACCATGGCGCAGTTTAGATTTCAAAATCTGGAAATTTGGAAGCGGGCAATCGATATTGCCGACTCGTTGCTGGATATCGCCGCCGAAATGGACGAGCGTAAATTCTACCGTTTTTCCGACCAGCTACGCGGTGCCGCACTCAGTGTTTCGAACAATATTGCCGAGGGAGCCGGTTCGGCCTCGAAAAAGGAATTCGCCCAGTTCCTGAACTTCGCCAAACGCTCCTGTTTTGAAAACGCGAACATGTTGATCCTTTTCTGCAAACGCGGCCTAATCGCCGAAGAATTGCGTGATGCCCAATTAATAGAACTCGAAGAAGAAAGCAAAATGATCGAAGCCTTCAGGAAAAGCCTACTCGGAGGACAGGAGTGATGGATATGAAGAACTCCCCGCCCCCCGCCCCCTGCTCCACGCCGGCGCGGCCAGACATGTCCGTTCGCATCGGCACCATGCGCATGAAAAACCCGGTGACGGTGGCGTCGGGGACGTTCGGCTACGGGCCCGAGTATGCCGAGCTGGTGGATCTGAACCGGCTGGGCGCGATCACCGTCAAGGGCATCTGCCCGGAGGAGCACGTCGGCAATTCGACGCCGCGCACGTTCGAGACGCGCGGCGGGATGCTCAACGCCATCGGCCTGCCAGGCCCCGGCGCCAAGGGATTCCTCAAGAAATATGTCCCGTTCCTGAAGCAGTACGATGTTCCGGTGATCGTGAACATCTGGGGTAAGGGAATGGACGACTATGGCCGCGTCGTGGAATTGCTCGACGGCGAGGAGACGGTCTCGGCCTACGAAATCAACCTCTCCTGCCCCAACGTCAAGGAGGGCGGATCGGCGTTCGGCACGGAGGTGGATTCCTTTTCGCGCGTGATCGAGCTGGTCCGGAAAAAAACGCAGAAGCCGATCATCCCCAAGCTTGCGCCCAACGTGCCGAACATTGGCCTGTTTGCCAAGGCGGCGGAAAACTGCGGGGCGGATGCCATTTCGATCATGAACACGATGCCGGCGATGGCGATCAACATCGAGACGCTCAAACCGGAACTCTCCAACCGGACCGGCGGGCTGAGCGGCCCGGCCATCAAGCCGATCGCCGTCAAGCTGGTCTGGGACGCGGCGCGGGCAACCACGCTGCCGATCATCGGCATGGGCGGCATCTTCGAGCCGGAGGACGCCATTGAATTTATGGTGGCCGGGGCGACGGCGGTGGCGGTCGGCACGGCCAACTTCGTGGATCCGGGCACCATCGTCCGGGTGATCGACGGCATCGAAGCCTACCTGGCGCGCAAGGG